>JBAVNO010000038.1:0-22303 GCA_049691095.1 Alphaproteobacteria bacterium
ACGTAGACGAACCGCCCGCCCGGCGCCACCAATTTGGCCGCCTGCTCGAGGATCCGCCGCTGCTGGGCCACGAGCGAGTCGATCTCGGCCCGCGTCATGCGCCACCGTCTCGCCGGATCGCGCCGCCATGTTCCCGTGCCCGTGCACGGCACGTCGGCGAGCACGCGGTCGAACCGGCCGGCCCGTTCGTCGGCCGCCCCGTCTTCGCCGATCTGGACCAGCTCGACGATGCTCACCCCGGCCCGCGCCATCCTGGGGGCGGCGCGGGCGATCCGGGGCGACACGTCGAGGGCCAGGATGCGGCCGCGGTTCTCCATCCGAGCCGCCATGGCCAGCGCCTTGCCCCCGGCCCCGGCGCAGTAATCGGCGACCATCATGCCGGGCCTGGCGCCCGCCAGCATCGACGCCAGCTGTGCGCCTTCGTCCTGGACCTCGATCAGCCCTTCGGAAAAACAGCGTGAGGCGCCGAGCGGCCGGCGTCCGAGAAGCCGCAGGCCCAGCGGCGACAACGGCGTCGGCTCGGTGTCCACGCCTTCGGCCGCCAGCTGCGCGCGCGCCGCCGCCCGCCTTGCCTTGAGGGTGTTGACGCGAAGATCGACCGGCGCGGCTCCGTTCAGGGCCATGACTTCCTCTTCCAGGTGGCCGCCGAAACGGCGGCGCAGGAAGGGTTCGATCCAGTCGGGATAGTTGGCCCGGATGGCGAGGGGTTGGTCCGGATGGTCGAGGCCCTGGCCCTCGAGTCCGCCGGCAAGCGCCCGCTCCGCCGGCGTCAGGACCGGGGGGCCATAGGTGCTGCCGTCGAAAAGGGCCGCGACTTCGGCCGTCGTCGACCCGCCGGAGAGCACCATCGCCGCGATCACCCGCGTGCGCCAGTCGGGGGCGACGTCGGAAAGCCGCGTGCACCACCAGTCGAGCGCCCGGCGGCGGCGCATCACCGCGTAGACCCGTTCCATGATCGCGCGCCTGTCGCCGGCGCCGATGAAACGGCGCGCGCGGAGCCAGGACGACACGAAGCGGTCGAACGGGGATCGCGACGCGAAGCCGGCCTCGAGCAACTCGATGGCGGCGCTTATTCGGGCCTGAGGCGTCACGGTGAGGGCCGTCCGGCGCGGCGCGCCCGCTCAGCTGTCCTGGCGGTAATTCGGGGCCTCGCGGGTGATGGCGACGTCGTGGACATGGCTTTCATAGAGGCCGGCCGCGGTGGTGCGCACGAACCGGCAGCGCTTGCGCATGTCGGCAATGGTGGCGTTTCCCGTATAGCCCATCGCCGCCCTGAGCCCGCCCATCAGCTGATGCACGACGTTGATCGCCGGGCCCTTGTAAGGCACGCGGCCCTCGACCCCTTCGGGCACGAGCTTCAGCGCGTCGGCCACCTCCTGCTGGAAATAGCGGTCGGCCGAGCCCAGCGCCATGGCCCCGATGGAACCCATACCGCGGTACGACTTGTACGAGCGGCCCTGATACAGGAACACCTCGCCCGGCGATTCCTCGGTGCCGGCGAGCAGCGAGCCGATCATGGCGCAGTCGGCCCCGGCCGCGATGGCCTTGGCGAGGTCGCCCGAATATTTGATGCCGCCGTCGGCGATGGCGGGGATGTCGTCCTTCGCGCATTCGGCCACCACGTCCATGATCGCCGTCAGTTGCGGCACGCCGACGCCGGCCACGATGCGCGTGGTGCAGATGGACCCCGGGCCGATGCCGACCTTGACCGCGTCCACCCCGGCGTCGATGAGCGCCCGGGCGCCCTCCGCGGTGGCCACGTTCCCGGCCATCACCTGGGCGTAGTTGCTGAGCTTCTTGATTTCGCGCACCGCCTCCAGCACGCCGCGCGAATGGCCGTGCGCGGTGTCGACGACGACCACGTCCGCTTGGACCGCGAGCAGGGCCTCGGCGCGGGTCAAGCCGTCCTTGCCCACGCCGGTCGCCGCCGCCACGCGCAGCCGTCCCTTCTCGTCCTTGCACGCGTTGGGATAGCGCTCCGCCTTCTCGATGTCCTTCACGGTGATGAGGCCGATGCAGCGATAGGCGTCGTCCACCACCAGCAGCTTCTCGATGCGGTGCTTATGCAGGAGCCTCTTGGCGTCCTCGCGGGTGACGTCTTCGCGCACCGTGATGAGATTGGCCTTGGTCATCAGCTCGCGCACGGGCTGCCTTGCGTCGACGGCGAAGCGGACGTCGCGGTTGGTGATGATCCCCACCAGCTTGCCGGTCTTCTCTTCCACCACCGGAATGCCGGAGATGTGCCAATCGGCCATCAGCTTCAACGCGTCGGCCAAGGGCTGGCCGGGGTGGATGGTGACCGGGTTGACGACGATGCCGGATTCGAATTTCTTGACCTTGCGCACCTCGTCGGCCTGGTGCGCGATGTCCATGTTCTTGTGGATGACGCCGATGCCGCCGGCCTGGGCCATGACGATGGCGAGCGCGCTTTCGGTGACGGTGTCCATCGCCGCGGACACGAGCGGGATGCCGAGCTCGACCTGGCGGGTGAGCCGCGTTCTGGTATCGGCGGAGGCGGGCAGGACGGACGATTCCGCGGGAACCAGCAGAACGTCGTCGAAGGTCAGTGTTTCGCGAAAGGTCATGCCACCTCCCCCATGTGGGGTGGCGGCACATCATACACATCGCGGGCCGTATGCCAAGCCGATTAAAGGCTTATCCGGCCCGATCCGCGCGAATCCCAGTGGCATCGGCGAAGGCCGACCAGATAAAATGGCAGCTGGCCGATCATAACCTCGAAGGACGTGTAGAGACGCGATGGCGAAAGCAAAGAAGGACGTCACCCCCCGCAAGAAGGTCGTGACCTGGTTCCTGGTGGCCGACGGCGCCCGGGCCCGGATTCTCGCCAATGACGGCCCCGGAAAGGGACTTTACGACGCCGCGGACCGGGATTTCATCGGCGCGCACGAGCGGATGCGCGACCTGGTCAGCGACAAACCCGGACGGACCCAGGAGAGCTCCCCTACCGGGATCCGGTCTGCGATGGAGCCCACCACCGACTGGCACCGGATGGAGAAGACCCAGTTCGCCAAGTACATGGCCGACATCCTGGAAAAGGCGGCCCTCGCCAAGGCCTACGACCAGCTGGTGCTGGTGGCGCCGCCCCAATGCCTGGGCGACCTGCGCGGCGTCATGGGCCGCCATGCCAAGGACCGGGTGATCGCCGAGTTCGACAAGGACCTGACCCACGTCCCCATCCACGAGCTGGCCCAGCATTTCGGCGACAAGGTCCGGGTCTGAGGCCGTTTGCGGCCGGGAATCCGGGCTGCGGCCCGGGTCGCGAAGCCGGTTGACGGCCCGGTCTCAGTCGGTCATGGCGCGGAAGCCCAGCGCCACGATGTAGAGCTCGGAGGATTCGGGCCGGCTCGCCGGGGGCTTGGCGTGGCGCACGGTGGCGAAGTCGCGCTTCAGATCGGCCATCAGCGCGCCCTGCGCCCCGCCCTGGAAAAGCTTGGCCACGAACGCGCCGCCGGGTTTCAGCACTTGCCGCGCGAAGGCCAGCGCCGCCTCGCACAGCACGACGATGCGCAGGTGATCGGTCCCGGAGTGGCCGGTGGCGTTGGGCGACATGTCGCTCATCACCACGTCCGCCGGCCCGCCCAGCGCGGCGCACATCAGGGCCGGCGCGTCCTCCGCCAGGAAGTCGCATTCCAGGATCGCGGCGCCCTCGACCGCGGTCATGGGCAACAGATCGATGGCCACGACCCGGCCGCGTTTCGTCCCCTTTCCCGCCGCCTTGGTCCGTTCCACGGCCACCTGGGTCCAGCCTCCGGGCGCCGCGCCCAGGTCCACGACCCGGGCGCCGGGCCTCAGGAACCGGTATTTGTCGTCGAGCTGGATGAGCTTGAAGGCGGACCGCGAGCGGTAGCCGCGCCGCAGCGCCTCGGTCACATAGGGGTCGTTCAACTGGCGTTGCAGCCACCGGGTCGAGGCGGGCTTGCGGCCCTTTGCGGTCTTCACGGCGACCGACAGGCGGCGGCCGCGTGTGCCCCTTCCGCGCCGCGTGGGACTCACGGGACCGTTCCGGCTTCCGATTTGATGAGGCCGATCAAGATGCCCTCGCGCACGCCCCGGTCGGCGACGCGCAAGTGGCCGACCGGAAACGTCTCGCACAGGGCCTCGAGGATGGCGCATCCGGCCACCACCAGGTCGGCCCGCTTGGGACCGATGCACGGGTTCCGCGCCCGTTCCCCCACGGTCATATCGGCCAGCCGGCGGCTCAAGGCGATCACGTCGGCGAACGTCAGGTAGGCGCCATCGACCAGCGACCGGTTGTAGCGCTCGAGTCCCAGATGCACGCCGGCCAGCGTCGTCACCGTCCCGGACGTTCCCAGCATCTGCACGGCGCCATCGGGGATCCGCTCGCGGATCCGGTGCCGGCCCTCGAAGGGCGCGACGCGGCGGGCCACCTTGCCCACGATCTCGCGATAGATGGCGGGCGGAAGCCTCCCGCCGCCATAGCGCTCGGCCAGGGTGACGACGCCGTAGGGAAGCGACATCGACTCCTCGATCTTGGGCTCGCGGTCCCGGCCCACCGACAGCCACATCAGTTCGGTGCTGCCGCCGCCGATGTCGAACACGACGGCATGGTCCCGTCCCCGCTCCAGGAGCGGCGCGCAGCCGTCGAGCGCGAGGCGCGCCTCCTCGGCGGCCGAGATGATCTCGAGCTCGAGTCCCGTCTCCGCGTGCACGCGTTCGATGAATTCGTCGCAGTTGGCGGCGCGGCGGCAGGCTTCGGTGGCGACGCTCCGGTACTTGGCGACGCCGATGCGAGTCATCCGGTCGACGCAGACCTTGAGTCCGTCGATCGCGCGGCGCATCGCGCCTTCGGCGAGCGCGCCAGTGCGGCCCAGCCCCTCGCCCAGCCGCACGATGCGCGAGAAGGCGTCGACGACCTTGAATCCGCTCTCGAACGGCGTGGCCGCCAGCAGGCGGCAGTTATGGGTGCCGAGATCGACCGCGGCGAAGATTTCGGCGCCGGACTCCGTCGTCCGCGGCACGATCGCCGCACCCTCCCGAAGCCTGGGCCGAAAGCCGTGCGCAGCCAAATCATCCCCCGGACGTGGTTTTCGGGCGCCGGCCTCGGCCCCGCGCCGGGACGGATGGTACTGCACTTGGCCGCCGCTCGGGAACCCGGACAATTCGCCTCAGCCGCAAACCGGGCAAGGGTAACAAAACACCGCACCGGACGCGGATTCGGACGCGAAGACGCGCCATGGGACGGCCGTCGAGGCTGGCCATCGAGGATGGGGTCGCGGCATGGGCATCGCGCGGGCGCGCGGTCACCGCGGCGGTCACGGTGGCGGTCACGGTGGCGCGCAAGCCGGTGGGCACGGACCCGACGGACCCTGGTTAAACCTTGCCTTAACCGGTGGCGTGGACTAAATGTTTCGGCGTCGGGCGGCCCTGTCAAGACGTGCTTGGCCGCCCACCCGGCCCTCCGGCATTCGGTTTCCGGGCGGCTTCGCTGGGGGATAGTTTAGCGGTAGAACTCCCGGCTCTGGACCGGGCAGCCTTGGTTCGAATCCAGGTCCCCCAGCCAACTCTTTCCTTCCTCCGCTCATCGGCAGTTCCGCGTACCAATCGCGGCCGCAACAGCGCGCGCGCCGCAGCTGCGCCCGATATTCATAATTATTACAAAAAACTATTGTTCATTGCCGGTTCATCTGGCCTGCGCATGAATGAATCCGCGGGGGCTGACGGAATCAGCGATATCGACCGGCACGATAACGGGCGCGCCAAGCCCATTTTCGACCGTCGCGTTCCCAAGACAGCAACGACTGTCGCCTCCGGGCGGGGACCGCGGCGATCTCAAGGGGGAACTTCGTGAAATACGCTTTGGGATTCTTCGGTCTCTTGTCCATCGCGGCCTCCGCGGGCCACGCGCTGGCCGACGAAACGTTCAAGCTTCCGCCGGTGGTGGTGAGCCCGACCCGCAACGAGGAGTCGAGCTTCGACGTGCCGGTCTCCATCGACGCCTTCGGCAAGGAGGAGATTCAGGAAGGGCAGCCCGAGGTCAACGCCTCCGAAATGCTGCAGAAGGCGCCGGGCGTGGTCGCCAACACCCGTCAGAACTACGCCCAGGACCTGCAGATCTCCATTCGCGGCTTCGGCGCGCGCTCCACCTTCGGCATCCGCGGCATCCGCCTTTACGCCGACGGCGTGCCGCTCACCCAGCCCGACGGACAGGGCCAGGCCAACATCATGGACCTGGGGTCCGCGCGCAGCATGGAAGTCATGCGCGGCCCCTTCTCCGCCCTTTACGGCAACGCCTCCGGCGGCGTCATCCAGGTCTTCACCGAGGACGGGCCCGCCGAGCCGACGCTGACGGCCAGCGGCTGGTTCGGCACCTTCGGCAGCAGCAAGGTCGGTCTCAAATTCGGCGGGCAGGCAGACGATGTGAACTACATCGGCAACCTGTCGAACTTTCATACCGACGGCTATCGCGACCACAGCGCGGCGACCCGCACCACCTTCAACGGCAAGGTGAAATACGAGGTCGACGCCGACTCCACGCTCGCGGTCACGCTGAACGTCCTCGATCAGCCCAATACGCAGGACCCCCTCGGCATCACCAAGGCGCAGTTCCAGCAGAACCCCAAGCAGGTGGACGCCAGCGCGATAACCTTCAACACGCGAAAGAGCCAGAGCAATTATCAGAGCGGGGCCGTGTACGAGCGCATGATCGGCGCCGACGACACCATCCGCGCCACCGGCTATGTGGGCAAACGCCTGGTGGACCAGTACCTGGCCGTGCCCGTCGGCGCCCAGGTTCCCGCCAACAGCGGCGGCGGCGAAATCGGCCTCGACAATCTGTTCGGGGGGTTCGACGGACGCTGGACCCACAAGGGCAGCCTATTCGACCGTCCCTATTCGATCACCGCCGGCGCCAATTACGACGTCATTTCCCAGGCGCGGGAGGGGTGGGAGAATTTCGTGACCGTGGGCGGCGTGACGACGACGGGCGTGCGCGGAAGACAGCGGCGCGACGAGACCGATACCGTCTATAACCTGGACCAATACGCCCAGGCCGAATGGGCGGTGGCGGAGCAGTGGGTCTTGAGCGCCGGATTCCGGCACGACAACATCAACTTCGACTCCAAGGATCACTTCGTCAACATCATCCCCGGCAACGGCGACGACAGCGGAAGCGTCACCTTCGACAGCGTCACGCCCATCGCCGGCCTGGTGTTCAAGGCGACGCCGGACCTCAACTTCTACGCCAGCTTCGGCGAAGGGTTCGAGACCCCGTCCATCTCCGAACTCGCCTACCGTCCGGGCGGCGGCGCGGGATTGAACACCGATCTCGGCCCCTCGGAAAGCCGCAGCTACGAGGTCGGCGTCAAGGCCACGATGTGGAACATGGTGCGGATGAACCTCGCCCTTTTTAGGACCGATACCGAAAACGAGCTCAGCGTGCTGAGCAACAACGGCGGCCGCACCGTCTATCAGAACGTGGGCAAGACCACCCGCAAGGGGGTCGAGGTCAGTTTCGACAGCTATTGGGGCGCCGGCTTCGGCTCCCTCGTCTCCTTCACCTATCTCGAAGCCAATTTCAACGACCCGTTCCTGACCTGCACCGCATCGGGCTGCAGCGCCGCCAACGTGCCGGTTCCCGCGGGCAACCGGATCCCCGGCATTCCCAAGGAAACCTTCTATGGCGAGGTGCAGTGGGCGACCGACAACGGCGTGTTCTCCACGGCGCTCGAGGGCCGCTACGTGTCCCCGGTCTACGCCAACGACACCAATTCGGTCTCCACCGATCCCTATGGCCTTATGAATTGGCGCGCCGTCTTGCAGCAGAAGTTCGGCCGCCTGAAGCTGACCGGGTTCGTCCGTGTCGACAACCTGCTCGATACGGTCTACGCCGGCTCGGTCATCGTCAACGAGGGCAGCGGCCGGTTCTTCGAGTCGGGAACGCCGCGGAGCTTCGTCGTCGGAATGTCGGGCGGCTACGCCTTCTGACGCGCGATAGCCGCTCGTTACTAAATCTGCACCTGTGCTTACCCATTGGTTACCCTGTAGCAACGGCAAGCTGGCAGGACACTCCTGCGTCCATATTAATCCGTTGTTTTTATTGGTGCCGCTGGCCGGACTCGAGCCAGCACGCCCTTGCGGGCAACAGATTTTGAGTCACTTTTGCGGCGGCTCGCCCTTTTTAGGCAATACCCCTCATTTTCGTGAAGAATGACACGATTCTCGAAATAATTTTGCCGCAAGTACCTGATCTCAATCGGGCAAATACCAATGATCAATAATATTACCAAGAGTCTTTATTTCATCATTTCATGTATATTTTTCATTGTCCCATTTATCTCATTGTATTCATCGTTTTCTCTCCCCAGCTATAAATAGTGGGAAATAATTACCCGCTTGGGAGACAAATCATGAAAAAGTTTTTCTTAGTCGCGGCGGCCTTCTCGGCCCTCGCTCTTGCCGCTTGCGGCACGACCACAACCGACCGCGCGGCCTCGGGTGCCGGAATTGGCGCTGGCGTAGGCGCCGTCAGCGGGCTTCTGCTCGGTGACCCGGTCGATGGTGCGCTCATCGGCGCTGCCGTCGGTGGTGGAGCCGGCGCGCTTACAGACAAGAGCCAGATCGATCTCGGAAAGCCTGTTTGGCGGTAGTCGAGCAGGATTGATACCCACGGGGGGGCAATGAGGCTTCTCGTGGGCCGGCGGGCAACTTAATTTCGATTCGGTTCAGCCGCCGGCGCGGCCTTCCAACTTAACGGATCGATCGAACGAGGCGGCCAACCATCCGCGCTGTGCCGGTTCAATTGCAATCGGCGTTGATCCTATCTACCGCACAATCGAATGAAAGGGCTTGACGAGAATCAAAACGACCATCGCGCCGGCAACGAGTTGTCGGGCGTCATGGCGCAGAGTTAGCAAGCGGCCATGGCGTCAGTAGCCCGGTTCCGTTGCAATCCATCTATTTCGGCGGTGCTACCGAACCGGCGTAGAACACTTCGCACTCTCCACCAGTCAAGACGTCCCTTCCCCTCTTGAGCAACCCGAGCGCCGACCCGGCGAGGGACTCGAGTATATTCGGCTGCTCCACGACCGGCTTCTCGAAGGAGCCACGTATCTGTTGCTGCACCCTGGCGCAGCCCTTGGCATCGATCAGCGCGACGGTCACGTCATTGAACTGCCCGTTAACGAAATCGAGCCCGCCCTTGAGGGCGATCCGGTTCTCGTTCGTCGCCATGGCGACGTCCTGCGCCTGCGCCACGCCGTGCTCGACCTCCCAGTCGGAGACGAGTGTCCGGATTTCGCTACTACCCCCCGATCCTTGAAAGATACTCGCAAATTTGTACCCCTTCGTGACCACCAAGCCGATAGGTCCGGCAAAGAAGAAGGCGCCCACGTCCACGAGGTTGAAGTTCTGACTCGACTCAAATCGGGATAACTGCTGATCGAGGTCTCTGCCAATGAGCGCGAGGTTCTTGCCCCGCAGCGAGATCGGCCCCTCCATGGTCTGTTTCATCTCGTTCACGGTCTTTCCCTGCATCGAAAGATTTGCGGAGAAATCCATCGCCCCTTCCGCGACTTTCTCCGGCGCCAGGGTTTTGAAGAACTCCTCTATGCGGAACTGCGGCAGAGAGAAACGGGCATGGTAACGGGGGACAACGTCCGAAAAGTCCGCCTGGATGCTTCCCGATCCCAGCGCGCCGAAGACACGCATCGTGACCGGCTTGAGATCGAAGACCCCATTCTTTCCCTCGGCCGAGATCTTCAGGTCGGACGCGGCGAAATCTGTTGTCCGGATCTCCCCGCAGGCGAGTTCGGCCTTGAACGAAAGTTTCTTCAAGAGGTCCGGGCTTTCCCGGTTTGATAGTCGCAGGCGGGGCACGTCCAGATTGCAGTCCTCGGCCTCGAATCCTTCCCCGGATTGTTTGTCGGCGTAGAGGAGAGTTCCGTCCGAAAGGGAAACTTTTTCCAGGTCCAGGGCGGGTAACGTTCCTCTGGCCGCCTCCGGTTTCGCGAAGTTGAGCCGACCGTCGCGGTCCCGTTCGATGGAGATCTTCGGGTGTTTCAACGCGATCTTACTGACCCGAACTTCCCTTTGGAGCAGAGGGAGGAGGTCGATTCCAAGCGTGGCCTCCTTTGCGGAGGCGACGTCTGCCCCTCGGTTACGAATGTGCAGATCCTCCAGCGTGACGAGTAAACCCGGGAAGAAGCCGATCCCCATCCGGCCGCCGACCCTGACCTCCATCCCCAAAGCTTCCGAGGCGGTCGCTTCCAAACGGGGCTTGTAGGCATTGGCGTCCACAAAAAGAAGCAGGGCCGCCGCGCCGAAGACGAGGAGAGCAACGAACCCGCTGACGGCGAAGAGGATGATTTTCGATTTTGACATTGCCCTGATCCAGTCTCGCGGTCGCTCTACCGGCACTCGGCCGAACGGCCCAACCGCCGCCAACCCCTCGCGAAACGGACCACGCGAACATCACCGCAAGGCGAGGGTCACACTCGGACGCATCCTTGGCGCTGCGAAGCAGCGGCAAGGACATCGGCCGGGGCGCCTTGTCAGGCAGCAGATGCGACGGCTAGCTTTTCTTGCTTCCAAAAAGCAGGAGCGCGGCGCCAACCGCTATCGCCCCGACGCCAGCCCAAACTGGGACGTTGACCGTCTGCTTTTCCTGTACCGACATCTCGATCGGTCCCAGCTTGGCCTCATGGGTCTCCTTGGTGTAGCTGAAACCGCCATACACCAGCCCGAGGATGCCGGCCACGATCAGCACGATTGCCGCAATCTTGACTGCGTTCATTCGTCCCCTCCTATTACCCGGTATTCCCCATGTGGAGCGCTCCCAGCAGTTTGAGCGTGGCTCGAAAACGCCCGAAGTGCAATCCGCCTGCGAGTTGCGACCGCCTTCGCGCCGATTCTCTCTGACGAAAGGCTAGTTGGCGGCGGCGGCGGGCGAAACTGACCCTTGAGCCGTTTTCCGGTCGCACCCCTCCTGTCGTCGGCACTCATGAGCCGTTCCCTGTTCTTCATGCCGGGGCCAGCCCCGGTCGGAGCCGGTCGATGCGGCCCAGGATGTCGGCGAACAGGTCACGAGGGATGGCGACCTCGGCCATCTGGAATGTGACATAGCGACCGTGGCGCACGATCTTTGCGCCGATCTTGATGAGCTTCTCCCTGAGCGTCGTCAGCGACCACTGCTCCACGGCATCGGACAACGCCAGGGCGCGCATGAAGTTGCCGAGGTTGTAGGCGAGCGCGTGAAGCTGGAGCCGGACGGCGTTGTTGCAGAAGCTGCGGCACGACAAGCGCGTCCACTTGTCTGAACCAGGCGCTCGCCAGCGAAAAAGGTCATGAGCACCGAAAATCCCGTCGCGCGTGAAACAGGCCAAGACTATAATTGAAAAATCAGAAGGCTGAGGACCGAGAAATACGGCGTACAGGCCGCCGATGGGCAGGCCAAAACGTAAATCCGAAGGAGCGTCCGAATGGATGTTTATGGCATTTCGGGGATTATAATCCTCGTGCTCGACATATTCGCGATCTTCCAGGTGCTGCAAAGCAGCCTGCCGCCAGTCAACAAATTGCTCTGGATCCTTTTGATCCTCGTCTTGCCCATCTTGGGCCTCATTCTCTGGCTGCTGCTCGGATCGCGCCGGCTCATCGTGTAATCGATCCCGCCGGCGGGCCGGTTCGGCCGCGCTCACCTGCGGCTGGCGGCGGGCCGCCGGAATTACGCGAAGGCGCCCAGAACCCCTTCGATCTTCTTCTTTAGCGTGCTGGCATTGAACGGCTTCACGATATAGCCGTTGACCCCGGCCTCCTTCGCGGCAAGGACATTCTGCTCCCCGCCCAACGCGGTGACCATGATGAAGGGGGTATCCTTGAGCTGATCGTCGGCGCGCACCGCCTTGAGGAAATCCAACCCGGACAGCGGTTCCATGTTCCAGTCGGAAATGACCAACCCGAACGAACGGTCGCGCATTTTCGCCAAAGCGGTCGGCGCGTCGGCGCTGTCGTCGATGTTCTTGAAACCGATCTGTTGCAGCACGCCGCGGATCGTGCGCCGCACGGGTGCGACGTCGTCCACCAGCATCACAGCCATTTCCAGGTTCACCATTGCCTATCTTCCGTTGTATTTTTTCTCCCAGACCTGCGTATTACAGCACAAATATGTATGAGGATTTCCTAATGCACGGTGTTTATTGCATACAATTTTTCCGGATTTTTGGCCGATATCGCGACAATCCGACCCGAAATTCGGCTCGAAACGGGCGTCCCGCAGGCCGCCGGCGCCAGAGACAACCCTTCCCATAAGGCCTATCATCTCCGGCGGGCCACCGACGGGCTCCGGCCAATTCTTACTCGTTTTCCCTTCGGCACAAAAAGGCGAGGCTCGCGCTACACTCCTACTCCGCTCGATGGAGGCTACTCCGCTCGATGGAGGCGCCAGATTGGCCGTCGGCAGTCCCCAAGAAAAAAAGGGGCGGCGTGGATCCTTTACCGAGCGGAGAGCGCAAACCACGGCAGGCAGGTGACCATGACGGACGACCCAGTCGACCTCGACCAGCACCGCGGCATGGCGGCTCAGAAATCGACCGAAATTCGGCGGCGCCTCCAGGAGGTTCAGGACGATCAGGCGGCACTGCGAGATCGCCAAGAGGAGTTTGAGAAGTTCCTGCTCGCCGTCCCGGCGACAACGTGGCCAGAGGCGGCGGCGAAGGCGCGGTATCTCATTCAACTCTTCGCCGCCACACCGGATGCTCAGGATCCGCGCCGCAAAAAGCTCATCGCCAGTGCGTTAGACGACCTCGCCCGATTAACCGATTGACGGGGAGATTGCCGGACGCTGAAACGCTTTTTCAGCTTGGCGACGCCGTGTGCGTCTATCTCACCCTCATCGCAATGCGGTGTTGGTCGCAGTAACTCCTGTCCCTTCCGAAAACCTTCTCCACCGCGGAATTCCTCGAGTCTCGCAAACGAGACCGACGTCGCTCCGCCGACCCCGCCCGTCCCGGTGGGAAGTCAGCCCTTCGGGACGTCATCGTTCTTCCTCCGAGCCGTACGCAGGCAAGGTCGTGAGCCGCCCGTCCTCGACGGGGCCTCCCACGGTGAAATGGTAGAAGCTCTGCCAATCGCGCGAAGAGATGCCGAATGCCTGGTGGACTGGATCGTCGAAATAACATCCGATCCCGGTCGACCGAATACCCGCCTCTTCGGCTTCGAGATACAGGACCTGGCCGACCAGACCGGCTTCCCAAAAGAGCCTTCGGTAGAAGCCCGCGCCGTATGAAATCAGGCTGTCCGTGTAGTCGGCGAGCATCGCCAGGCTGAAAGCCCCGTCCCCGGCGATGTCCTGGCCGCAGGAGACCCTCGCGGCCAGGGCGCGGCAGTCTCCTTCCTCGAGCAGGAAGAGCGGAAGGCCGCGCGGGCACGAGGCGAGGCGCCGCCACAGGAAGTCGCGCCGCATCGCTTGCTGCAGGGCCTCGATCTTTCCCGGATCACGCACCAGCGTGTACAGGCCCGGGGTCAGTCCCTTCACCCGGTGCACGAACAGCCCCAGGTGGATGCGTGGGCGCCACGGGATGGCGTCCCATGGCATGGTTCGCCGGTCTCGGGTTGGCAGAAGACGCGCCATCATCTTGAGGAACGTCGGTACGGAAATCGCCGTCGATGCGTCCATGCTCACGGCGCTTCTGCGCCCCAGGATCACCTTTTCGGCAGTGAACGACCCCGACCGCACGGGCGCCGCGAAGAGAGTCTCCTCGAACGGGAATTCGGAAAAATCCCCCTCGGTCGAGGGCGTCTTTCGCGCGGTTGCCCGAGCCACTTGGTCGATGACCGGCCAATCGACCTGATGATTGCGGCTGAGTGCGTTGGCCCTCCCAAACCATCCGGAAGCGGCCACCTCCCGTACGGCGTCTTCCGGCAGATGCGGGCCCGGATGATCGGTCCATTCGCCCGGGACGACCAGCGCCAGGAGTTCCGGGTGCTCTCGCTCCGCGCCCGCGAAGTCCGCATCGCGGTCAAGGCCGAGGAGCGATGAGAGGGCGGTGTCGCCTACGCGATCGAGGAGGCGGAGCTTCCATCCCAGGGCAGCGGCGGCAAACCGCATGGTCCCAAGCGCATGTCCGACGTCGTGCTGGCAGTATCGAAACGCCCGCTCGCCGTACTTCCAGGCCTCCCGCCAAGGAATGGACGACAGCCCGACCAGGAAAGACCCGCTCGGAAACGCCGCCATCAGCGCTGTCCAGGCCGAGGGGACAAGCTCTGCACGGCGCTCGAGACCATGTTCTTTGGGTGCGTAGTGGTAGACGCCCGGCTGGTCGTGGATGGCGTCCAAGGCGGGCAGGAGCGCATAGCCCTCCGTGGGGTGCAGGTTCCCGCTCGAGGGATTGGCGCGTAGAGACCACGTGGTGGCTTGGAACCGCTTCCAAGCGGTCAGGGAAAGGGCGTAGCGAAAGAAGAGGGAGAGGGAGTCGATCGACAGCGGGGCCGGCGTTACGCCGTGCGTGACGTAGAGCTGCCAGTAGGGAAGGTTTCGCCCTTGCTGGGGCTGAGGAAGGCGAACCATGGCCGCGCCGTGGTAGCGGCGGAACGGATCCGGCTGTGTAGCCCAATCCATGTAGCCCGACGACGCAGCGAAGCGGTGGTAGTTGTGCTTCGTCCGCTCGTGATAGGCCACCACGGTTTCCTCGGCGGTGAGCTCGCCGTCGAGGCGTGGCGGTGTCACTACAACCGGATCCGGCGCCATGGCACGTCAGGCTACCGGCCGACGGCGCCAGAGACAATCCTGCCGACAAGGCCTATCATCGGCCGCGAGTACCGACGAGCTCCGGCCGGACCGGCCCTCACCGCGCCGGCCCGCCGCACTGACGTTCAACCTGGCTTCGCAACCGGGGGCGGATCGAACCCGGACCGGTCTGAGAGGGTCGCTTCGCATGCCCATCGCCCTTGAAGCCGATCCCCGGCGGCTCTGGGGCGAGGCCGAATTGTCCGCTAGACTTGTGGCGGTCGAGTTCCATGATTGGTGAGGAGGTAACCATGAGTCTCAAACGCATATGGCAGAGTGCCGGCGTCTTCGCCCTGACCACGCTCGGCGGCGCCGGCCTGGCATTGGCCCAGGCCGAAGCCCCTGGAGCGCCGCCAGGCCCGGGCATGCCCGGCCCCGGCATGATGTATCACGGGTGGGGATATTGCGGCGCCTGGTCGTGGTATCACGATATCCGCGGCGTGCTCACGATTATCCTGCTGCTGGCCGCAATCGCCGCCGTGTCGGCGCTGGCACGCTATTTGTGGCGGCTTGGCGACAGCACGGGCGCGACGAAGGGGCCCGGTCGCTAAGTCGACGTGGATGCGGCCGTTTAGAGCGCGGGACGCCCCTGTCTACCCCCGGGGCGAACCGGCGGCTAGACTGATCTCGAACTTGGTCCCGGCTCGAGGGGCCTGCCATGCTGGTCTTCCGACAGCTTTTCGATCCCCAGTCCTCCACCTACACCTATCTGCTGGCGGACGGTGATGGCGATGGCGATGGCGGAGAGGCGGTCCTCATCGACCCGGTGTTCGAGCAGGCGGCCCGCGACCGCGCCCTCGTCCGCGAACTGGGCCTCGAGCTCCTGTTCACCCTCGAGACTCACGTGCACGCGGACCACGTCACCGCGGCCTCGATTCTGAAGCAACGGCAGGGCAGCAGGATCGCGCTTTCCGGTGCGAGCGGCGCGGAGGGCGCGGACCGCTACCTCGAGGATGGGGAGCGGATCGCGTTCGGCCGGCGGCATCTGGAGGTCCGCTCGACCCCCGGCCACACCGACGGGTGCCTCACCTACGTGCTGGACGACGGGGCCATGGCGTTCACCGGCGACTGCCTGCTCATCCGCGGCTGCGGCCGCACCGATTTCCAGCAGGGCGACGCGCGGGCCCTGTACCGCTCGGTTCACACGCGGATCTTTTCCTTGCCCGAGTCGTGCCTCCTCTATCCGGGGCACGACTATCGCGGACTCACCGTCACCAGCGTGGGCGAGGAAAGGCGCTTCAATCCCCGTCTCGGCGGACAGTTGAGCGAGGACGATTTCGCCGGATCCATGCGCAATCTCGGGCTTCTCCACCCCAAGCAGATCGACGTCGCCATACCCGCCAATCTGAAATGCGGCAGGCGCGAGGGAGCGGTCCCGGCGGACGAGCCGTCCTGGGGACCCGCGAGGCTGACCTTCGCCGGCGTCTGGGAGATCGAGCCCCATTGGGTCGAGGAACATCTCGGCGGCCTGCAGATCGTGGACGTGCGCGAACCCGACGAATTCGGCGGGCCGCTCGGGCACATCCCGGGCGCGCTGCCGATTCCGCTGGGCACGGTGGCCGAGGCCGCAAGCGCGCTGGCGCGGGACAAGCCGATCGTGACGGTGTGCCGCGCCGGGGGCCGGTCGGCGCAGGCAACCGTGATCCTGAAGCGTCTCGGTTTCGACCGGGTCGCCAATCTGGCCGGCGGGATGCTGCGCTGGCGGGCGCAGCAGCTCATCATCGAAGGGGCGCGGGAATGACCCGCGTGCGCGGGCGTCCCCGCACCGGCGGAACGGCGCCCGAAACGGCGATGAAGCGCGAGGCGGCGCTTCGGGGCCGATTTGATCTATATCAACGACAAGGGAACGACCCCGGCCTACTCGGCTGGGACGGTCCACGCAACGGCGAAGGGGCAGTCGGTTGGGCGTTCTCGACCAACGGTATCATGGGGACATGAACGGTCACCGCGGGCTGCGCATCGGCGACGGCGTCATCGCCAGGAGCTTCCAGGGCACAGGCGGCGCGAGCGAGCATTTCATCTCCGTAGAAGCCCCCCCGGGCCTCGGCCTCGCGCAGCAGCTCGGCGTCATCGAGGACCGCTACGCGGACGCGACACGGACGCTGGGTCTGGCGCCCGAGTCCGCCGTTTTCCGCCGCATCTTCGTCAGCGACGTGATGAACCAGGCCGAGCTGGTCCGGGAGAGCCGGCTGTTCGGCGATTGGGCCGAAAGCCCGGTGGCCGTCTCGATCGTGCAGCAGCCGCCCCTGCCCGAATCGAAGATCGCGCTTCTGGCCTATCACCTGGGCCACGAAACCGCGCTCGCCAAGCGCCGATTGTCGCCCAAGCATCTGCTGGTGGAGAAGGGCGGGCTGTCGCATCTTTGGAGCACGCGGCTTTGCGCCGGCGCCTATGGATCGTCGGCGTCGGTGACCGCGCAGACGCGGCAAATCTTCGCCGATCTGATCAACACGCTTTCCGGCCAAGGCGGCACGCTCCGCGACAACTGCGTCCGGACGTGGATTTACCTCAAGGACGTCGACGTCTTCTACCAAGGCATGGTCGAGACTAGGAGCGAGCTGTTCGCCCAACAGGGCCTGACCCGCGACACCCATTACATCGCCAGTACCGGCATCGAAGGCGCCTGCGCCCACCGCTACGACGTGGTGGCGATGGACGCCTATTCCATCCTCGGGCTGGCGCCGCAGCAGGTGTCCTATCTCAATGATTTCGACCAGCTCTGCGAAACCAAGGATTACAACGTCACGTTCGAGCGCGGCACGCGCGTTTCCTATGCCGACCGGTCGCACCTGTTCCTCTCCGGGACGGCGAGCATCGATAACGCGGGACGCGTGGTGTACCCCGGCGATGTCCTGCGCCAGCTCGACCGGACGCTCGTCAATGTCGAGGCCCTGTTGCGCTCGGGATCGGCCGGCCTCGATGACATGATGCATTTCATCGTCTATCTGCGGGATCCCACCGACTTCGCCCGCGTCCACGGCTACCTCTCGGAGCGCTTTCCGGCCCTGCCCATCCTCATCGTAAAGGGCGCCGTCTGCCGCCCGGAGTGGCTGATCGAAATCGAAGGAATCGCGGCCGCCGCCCACAACGACCCCGCGCTCGCCGCCTTCTGAACGGCATGAGGGAAATCACCGATCCCGGCATCTCTTGATTTACGTCAATGCATGATGTGTGGGATCGTATGGACTTGGTCGGCAACCGGCACGAAAAGGAAACGTGATCATGCATGACGGCGAGGCGCCTTTCTCGATGCTCGACGCGGCGGCCATCGCGGGTGCCGAGTTGCGCCGCGATCCCTACGATTTCGCCTACGTCGAACAGGCGATCCCGCCGCGTTTCAAGGCCGAGGTGTTGGCCGACGCGCCGCAAATTCCCTATCGCGGAAGCTACGGCCTGCCGTCCCTTCGCTACGGGCCCAAGTTCGGGGCGGTCGTCAGCGACCTCCTCAGCCCGCGCTTCCGCCGTCTGGTGGAGCAGAAATTCGATATGGACCTGAGCCCGTATCCGCCCGTCATCGTGATGATGGGCAACACCACCGGCCATTACAACGAGGGCTACGCCCACCCCGACTCGAAGCACAAGATCGTCACCGTGCTGCTCGGCTTCAGCCGCGAATGGCCCTATGAGCGCGGTCGCCTTCGGGTCTTGTGCAGCTCGGACCGCGACGATTTCGCCTTCGAGTTTCCGCCCGAGTTCGGCCGGATGCTCATGTTCCGCGTCTGCGACCATTCGTGGCACGGCTTCCTGCCCCAGAAGGGACAGCGCATGAGCCTGCAACTGTGCTACGTCGATTCGGATTGGTACGTCCGGCGCGAGTATTTTCGTCACAGCCTCAGCGCCTTCGCCAAGTCGATCCCCTTCGTGCGTCAACTCATCGACTGGGCGCCGCGCTAGGTCCGGGAGCCGCGTATGTCCATGACCATGGTGAGTCCCGAACCCGCAAGGCCGTCGACGACGACCTATCCACCGGTACCCGAAGTGGCCGAGATCGTGCGCCATTTCTCTCGCGCCGTGCGCGAGGCGCGCCGCCTCGAATCGCCGTTCGTCCGCTGGGCGTTGAAAGACGTGTTCCCCGAGGATCTTTGCACCGGCATCCTCACGCTTCCGATCGCCCCGCCCGCGCTGGGCCAGACCGACGGCACGCGCGACACCTACAACCGCCAGCGGGCGTTCATCACGCCGCTGCTGCGGTCGAAATTCCCGACCTGCGCCGCGCTCGCCGATGCGTTGCAGCGGCCCGAGGTCGCGCGGCTGATGGCCGAAACCTGCGGAATCGAGGTCGAGGGCGGCTTTCTGCGGATCGAGTACATCCAGGACGTCGACGGCGCCTGGCTGGAGCCGCACCGGGACATCAAGGAAAAGCTGTTCTCGATGGTGATCTATCTCTTCACGGGGCCGGATGCGAAGGACTGGGGCACCGACATCTATGACGCCGAGCGCCGCTGGGTCGGCCGGTCGCCGGCCGAGTTCAATTCGGGCGTGATCTTCGTTTCCGGGCCCGCCACCTGGCACGGCTTCGAGCCGCGCCCCATCATCGGCGTCCGCCGCCTGATGGAAATCAACTACGTCCATCCGAGCTGGCGCGACCGCGGCCAGCTCGCCATCCCGGACCGGCCGATCACGACGGCTTCTTAGTCAACCAACGCTCGCGCCAAACCAGGAGCGCGGGCAGAACGATCAGCGTGCACGCGAGCGCCAGCAGCAGACAGATCGCGAGCAGCTCGCCCATGCTGGCGGTGCCGCGATGGTTGGAGATCATGAGGCTGGCGAACGACACCATGGTGGTGAGGGCGCTGAACACGACCGCGCGCGGCGTGCTGCTCCTCAGCACCGCGTCGATGCTGGCGGCCTCGCGGTAACGCAACACCAGATACAATCCAAATCCGACGCCCAGGCTGAACAGCAGCGGCAGGGCGATGATGTTGGCGAAATTGAACGGCTGGCCGACCAGCACCGTGATCGCGACCGTGAGCGCACCGGCCAAGGCCAGCGGCAGCAGCACCAGAATCGAATCGAAGACGCTGCGCAGGATCAGGATCAGCACGGCGCTGATCGCGATCAAGGCGATGACGCCCGCCTGCTTGAACGCGCCGGTGACCGCGCGGCCGCCCTCCAAAAGCTCCACCGGCGTGTCGGTGGCGTTGGGCGCGACGGTGCGCACGGCCGCCACGAAATCCACCAGATCCTTCTCGTTGGTCAGCCTTTGGGTGGGGAAGACCTCGATGCGGGCGCGTCCTTGCGCCGTCACGTAGCGCCGCTTGAGGTCGCCGGGAATGTCCGCGAGCGTGATGGGACCGGCCTTCATCGCCTCGCGCAGCGCTTCGAGCCGCCCCGGAAGATTGGCCAGCAGCGCCGTCTCCAACCCTTCATAAGACGCCACGGAGCCGCCCGCCTTCCGGATAAAATCCTTCAAGATCCCGGCCAGCCGCCGCGCCGGCTCCGCCAGCGTCCCGGCTTGGGATGAGGCGGACAGCGCGCCGAGGCTTTTCAGGAATTTCTCGGCGGCCTGGCCGCGCTCTCCCGGGCCGGGCTTGGGCTTGGTCTGCGACGGCTCGAGCACCGGCGTCAGGAAGGTGGCGGTCTGGTCGAGCAGGAACAGCTTGTTTTCCTGATCCTTGGGGACGAACGAGCTCAGCGTCACCGTGCTGTCGACCTCCGGCAGCTTCTCGAGTTCGGCGGCCACCTTGTCGGCGGTGGCGAGGTCCGGCTCCACGATGTTGATGCTGTAGGGAGAGGTCTCGCTGTCCTTGGTCATTTCGAGGTAGGCCTGAACCGATTCGGTCTTCCAGTCCTTGAGATTGATTGGATCGAAATCGAATCGCGCCCACGGCAGGGCCGCGAGCGACAGGAGCCCGACGCCGAGCGCGACCAGACAGATCGCCCGCCCGTTTCGCTCCAACATGTGTCCAAGCCCCAGCGTGACGATCTTTTCGGGCGTCGTCTTCGCGGGACGAGGCGGCATCAGGGTCACCATCGCCGGAAAAAGCGTCAACGTCCCGAACAGACCGATGAACATGCTGCCGCCGGCAATGATCCCGAGCTCGGAGAGCCCGACATAGGCGGTGGGCACGAACGAGAAGAACCCGATCGCCGCGCACAGCGCCGCCAGTCCCACCGCCGAGCCGGTTCCCGCCGCCGCGGCGCGCAGCGCCTCGGCATGGGGAACATGGGCGTCGATGGCCTCCTTGTAGCGCAGGCCGAACTGGATGCTGAAATCCACCGCCAGCCCGATGAACAGCACCGCGAACGCCACCGAGATCAGATTGAGATGACCCACCGCCAGCGTGGCATAGGCCGCGGTCCAGATGAGGCTCATCACCAGCGTGCTGGCCGCGGCAAAGACCAGCCGCGGCGAACGGAATCCCAGGAATGCGAGAATCGTCACCAGGGTCAGCGAGATGAAGCTCGCCAGCCCCACGTCGTCCCGGACGCTGCGGATCTCGTCCTCGTCGAGCGCCGCGCCGCCGGTGATCCGCACGTTGAAGCCGTGCTCCGCCGTGAGCCCAAGCTCGGCCGCGTCCGCCCGCACCGCGTCGATGGCGTGCTTCGCCGGCGCCAAGGTCGTGTAATCCACTTTCGGCTGCACAACCACGAGCGCCCGGCGCTCGCTCGGTTTCAACGGCTTGGACGACATCAGCTCGCGCCAGCTCAGCCTCGCGTTGCCGTCGGTCTCGAGCTTCTGGATCGTAACGCCGATGGCATCGAACACGCGTGCGAGTTGGCCCGCCTTCTCCGTCCCCTTCGCGACTTCGTCCGCGGCCAGGCTCAGGACGTCGAACAGTCCGCGCAGAGTCATGTCGGCCGCGAGTTTCGAGAGCAGCGGCTGCGCGTCGGCCAGTTCGTCGCTGGTTTCCTGCAGCTCCTTCAGGCTCAGCAGCAGGAAGCCGTTCCTGCGGAAGAATGGGTCCGAAGGCGGATAGAACACGAAGTTGAAGAGATCCGGCTCCGCCTTCAGCCGCTCCGCCAGCTTGAAGGCGCCGTCGTCGGCCTCGTCGGGCGTGGCGGCGTCGACGAGGATGACGAGATTGTCGCCCAGCATCGGAAACGACCGGTCGAAATCGAGGAACGTCTTGCGGAAGGGAAGATCGTGCGAGATGAGCGCGTTCGAATCGGTGCTGATGCTCAGGTTCGTCGCCGCGTAATAACCGCAGGCAACGGTCGCCACCACCGCGGCCGCGACGATATAGGGCGCCCGCCGGCGGCAGGTGTCCATCCACCGCACCAGCGCACGGGTATAGGTGCGGCCCACGAGGCCGGTCAGGGCCGCGCGCGCCTTCCGGACCGAGGCCGTCAGGCGGTGCGCGTGCTGGTGCCGTTCCCTGTCGGATGTCATGCGTCGAGGCGTTGTCGAGGAATCGCGGGGCCTGAGGGTTGTCGAACGGGGCCTCTCCTTGGCCCTAGCCGTGCCAGCCGGGCACGATTGGTTCGCCACGGCCCGCCACGCATATACCGGGGCTTTGCGCCGACCACAAGCGCCCATTGGCGCGCCGGCTTTTCGCGGGCGGTCCCCTGCCGCGCCCGGCGCCGCGCCCAGGTCCCGCG
>JBAVNO010000039.1:0-4271 GCA_049691095.1 Alphaproteobacteria bacterium
GTCGTAGACCGCGACCGGGAGCACACGGGGCGGCAGGCCCGTGGCCTCGGTGGCGCGGCCCTTGCCCGTGCGCACCAGGATGCGCGGGCAGCCCGCGGCCTTGCCCGCCTCCAGGTCCTTGAGCGAATCGCCGATCATGGGCGTGTCGGCGGCCCGGGCTGCGAAATGCGCCAGCGCCTCGCGCAGCATGCCGGGCCCCGGCTTGCGCCTCTCTGTCGCCCGCTCAGGGGCGTCGGGGCAGATGAAGATGGAGTCGAGCTTTCCGCCGGCCCGCGCGATCTCGCGGCGCAGCTTGTCGTGGATGCGCTCAAGGGCCGCTTCGTCGATGACGCCGCGCCCGATGTTGGCCTGGTTGGTCACCAGGGCGACCGCCACGCCGGCGCGCGTGAGGCGCGCGACCGCCTCGGCCGCGCCGGGGATCATCACCAGCTGGTCGGGCGACGTGACGGAATCGCGGCGGTCCTCGTTCAGCGTCCCGTCGCGATCGAGGAGCACGACCCGTGTCCTTGATGGGAATCCCGCCAGCATCGCGCCCTCAGATCATGCGGGCCAGCCGGCGCATCACGGTGACGCGCGCCGTCGCCACGGCGATCAGGGCGACCACGACCGGAACCGCCGCCAGCACGATCCATTGCAGGAGCGAAAGGGAAAGCTTGGGGAGAAGCGGCGCGTCGATCCTCGAGGCGGCGGCGCCGAGGAACAGCAGCGTCCCCGCCGCCAGCGCCAAGCCCGGCAGGGCGCCGATCAATCCGAGTTTCAAGGCGTGGGTCTGGAACTGACGGGCGATGAATATGTCCTCGGCGCCGATCAGGTGCAGCACCTCGATGATGGGGTTGTGGACCGCAAGCCCGGTCCTGGTCACGAACACGATGGTGAGCGCCGCGGCCGAGACCGTGAGGACCACGACGAGGAAGGCCACCAGTTCCGCGGAATGCAGGAGCGAGGCGACGCGCGCCAGCCACTCGGCGGGGTCGTCCACGAGCGCGCCCGGCACTTCGGCCTCGAGGCGCCGCGCCAGGTCCTTGGTGTCGATCGATGCTGCCGGGTCGACCGCCACGTCGATGACGTGGGGCAGCGGCAAATCCTCGGCCGCCGTGCCGGCGCCAAGCCAGGGCTTGAGGAGGGCCGCGATCTCGCCCTTGTCCAGGGATTCGGCGGCGATGACGCCGGGCGTCGCGCGCAGGACCGCAAGCGCCTTTTCCACCCGTGCCTGCTGGCGCGACTCCGGGTCGGCCACGCCGTCCTCGCCCGCGCCCTTTCCCGCCTTGCCCGCGGCGGAATCGGATTTGTCGGATTTCTCGGATTTCCGGGCCTTTGGCGGCGCGGCCCCGGAGGACATGCCCCCGGACGGCAAGCCCTTGGCCGAGGCGGCCTCGTCGATGCCCGCCTCGTCGAGGGCGGGGATCTGGACCGTGAGATTGTTCGCCAGCCCGCCGTCCCAGCGCGCCACCACCGAGCCGATCGCCATGCCCCCGGCCAGGGCCAGCACCGCGAGATAGGTCATGACGGCGACGGCCCAGGGCAGGTAGCGGCCCGAATCGTCGGCGTCGAGGGGGAGCACCCGGGTGCGCGAGATCATGACGGGCGCGTCTCGGCGGCGGCCCCGGGGTCCGCCTTGTGGCCTGCGGGACGCAGCGCCGACTCGCCGCCGGCCAGGTGGATGCGGGGATGGGAAAAGCGCGACACCAGCCCTTCGTTGTGGGTCGCGATCACGACCGTCGTGCCGATGCGGTGCAATTCCTCGAACAGGTACAAGAGCCGCATGGCGATGCGGTCGTCCACGTTGCCGGTGGGCTCGTCGGCGAGCAGAAGCCGGGGCCGCGTGATCACCGCGCGGGCGATGGCCACCCGCTGCTTCTGGCCGCCCGAAAGCGTCTGCGGCTTCGCGTCCAGATGGTCGGCCAGCCCCACCCAGCTCAAGAGCTCGGCCACATGGTCCCGCACCTGCGCCAGCTTGGCGCCGGCCACGCGCAGCGGCAGGGCCACGTTCTCGAGCGCGCTCAGATGGCCGATGAGGCGGAAGTCCTGGAACACGACCCCGATCCTCCGGCGCAGGGCGGGAATCTCGTGGCGCTTCAACGTGGCCAGGTCGCGCTCGAACAGGGTGATGAGGCCGCGCGTGGGCCGGCATCCCAAATACATCAGACGCAGCAGCGAGGATTTCCCGGCCCCGCTCGGCCCGGTCACGAAATGGAACGACCCCGGCTCGATGGCGAACGAGACGTCGTGCAGCACCTCCGGTCCGGTGCCGTAGCGCAATCCAACATTCTCGAAACGAACCATGGCAGGGTCGTCCGCGCCTTGAATTCACGAGCCTTTGTCACTGGAGGCCAGAGAATGGCACGCGCCCAGTTTCGGCGTCCAGCACCCCGCGCCAATCTTGCCAGGGCCTGGGCAACCGCCTATAACCCATACGAATCTTGCTGAAATTCGGGCATCCCACCCTGAGCTCCCGTCGATGATCCTGACCTGCCCCGCCTGTTCCACACGCTACATGGTGGAAGCGAGAGCCTTGGGACCCGAGGGCCGGCGCGTTCGCTGTGCCAAATGCGGGAATACCTGGGTGCAAGGGCCGCCCCAGGACCTCCCCAGGCCGGTGGCCGAGGCGGTCGATCGCGAGGAGCCGCGCCGCGCCGCGATGGCGCGGCCCATGCCAAGCGCCAAGCCGAGGCGCGCCGGCGCGCTGGGCTGGGTCCTGTTTCTCCTGGTGGTTGCGGGACTGGCGGGCGGCGCCTATCAGTACCGCCAGCAGATCGTCGCCTATTGGCCGCCTGCCGCGAGGCTCTATTCCGAGCTCGGCATCAAGCTCAAGGTCGTGGGCGAGGGACTCGAGATCCGCAACCTCACCTTGGCCCGCTCCGGTTCCGGTGCCACGCCCGTGCTCCTGATCACCGGCGAGATCGCCAACGTCGCCGAAATCCCCCATGACGTTCCCGCGCTGCGCGGAGCGCTGGTCACGTCCGATTCGCGCGAACTGCAGGATTGGACCTTTTCGGCCGACCATGCGCGGCTCATGCCGGGCGAGATCGCCACCTTCAAGACCGAGGTCGCGAACCCCGATCCGGCGGCCGTCAACGTCGCGATCACCTTCACGGAAGCGCCCACGGCAGCGCCCACGGAAGCCCCAGAGGCCGCAGCCGGGAAATAGCATCGGCGGCGCAGGGCTTTCCCTAGCCGCCGCGGGAGGCGGGCGCACGCCGGACGGATGGATCGGCGTTCTTTTGGGCCAAAATCGGAACAATATCGCCGCATTTACCGGAAAATTACGATTCGACGGTACGTTCACGCCCGCCCGATCCGCGTTATATATGAGTCGGGCGGGCTCGGGAGAATCTCTGCGCATCGCGGTCGATGCGCGGACACAGGATTGCGACATGGCGCGCATATTGGTGGTCGAAGACGTGGCGGCGGTGCGCGAGTTCGTGCGCCGCGCGCTCGTGCACGAAGGACACGACGTGGCGGTCGCCGAGGATGGCCTTCAGGCCCTCGAGGAGATGGCCGACGGCGGTCCCTACGATCTGTTGCTCACCGACATCGTCATGCCGGGCCTGGACGGCATCGCGCTCGCGCTCAAGGTCACGAAGGAGTTCCCGGATACGCGCATCCTGCTCATGACCGGATACGCGTCGGAGCGCCAAAGGGCGCATAACCTCGATGCCCTCATCCACCGCGTCATTCCCAAGCCGTTTTCGCTGCAGGAAATCTGCCGGGTCGTGAGCGAAATTCTCGAGGACTGGCCCGACACGCCCGATAGGGGCAGCGGCACCGCCTGAGCCGCACGCACGCTTCGCCTCCGCACGCGTTACCTCCGCATACGTCGCGGCGGCAGGGCTAGAAGCGCGGCAGCAACCGGTCGATATATTCGCGCTCCGGCGCGGGCCGCGCGGGATCGCTCCAACGCCGGCGCAGCTCATCGAGGATGTCGCGGGCGCGCTGCATCTCCATCTTCTCGGGAATGCGCACCGAGCCGGTCTCGACGCCGCCTTCGCCCTGAAGCGGCCGGCCCAGCGGGTCCTGCCTCGTGCCGCC
Source organism: Alphaproteobacteria bacterium (assembly GCA_049691095.1). Classification (GTDB taxonomy): domain Bacteria; phylum Pseudomonadota; class Alphaproteobacteria; order DATDPM01; family DATDPM01; genus JBAVNO01. Next base: position 4,030 of record JBAVNO010000039.1, read on the forward strand.
CGGCGTGCGTCCCTCGCGCGCCGTGCTCCGCATCTGCTTGCCCAGCGCCTCCGACGCGCTTTGCATGCCGCGCTGAAGCTCGTCCAGTGCGCGCTGCTGGGCCAATGCGGCGTCGCCGGGATTGTTGCCTTCGAGCGCGCGGGTCGCCTCTCGCATCGCGAATTCGGCGCGGCCGAGCTGGGACGGGATCTCGCCCAACTGCTCGCCCAGGCCCAGCATCACGTCGCCGAGGTCATGACGCA
>JBAVNO010000040.1:0-9408 GCA_049691095.1 Alphaproteobacteria bacterium
GCCTTGGGCCACGTTGCGGGCGCGCTGGCCCCGGCGCCGCCAGGCGCCCGACGTCGCCGCGGCCATGATGCGCCCGCCCATGACGAACAACAGCATCGTCAGGAGATCCAACCCGAACAGGACGCCTCGGCGGCCGGCATCGTGCCCGAGGCCGGAATGGGCGATGAAAGCCGCCACCGCGAACGACGCGAGGAGCGGCGCGAACACCGCGTTGCGGCCGGTCTTGGCCGCGCGCAGGAACGGCAGCCCCGCGACCACGAACAGCGAGACCGGATAGGCCAGCGCCAGCGCCATGTCGAGGACTGCCGGCACGTCCGGCACCAGCACCCCGAGCCGCCCCGCGAGCCAGCACGCGCATACGGCCGCGAGCGCGGGGCGCGAGATTCGGGTCATCAGGTATCCGCCGACGACCGCAAGCGCGTATCCGAACACCATCTCGTGGCCGTGCCATGGGATGCCGCCGCCGGGCGCCGGACCGATCCCAAGAAGAAATCGGCCAAGCCAGAGTGGCACGGCTATAAGCGCGAAGCCGACCGCCACCGGGAACAGAATCCGATGGGCGCCCATGAACGGCCTCCGCTCGATGGTTGTGCGCTTTATTGCCGTGCCCATGAATCGAAAATTCCGAGGTGTTCGGATGGCGTCTCAGACGCAGCTAAACGGCGGTTCCGGTGACAGGACTATGGCGGATTTTGGGCATTATCAATCGCGTTGTAGCAAATGCGTTGTCGCGACAGGCGATTTGACCGAGACTGGCGGGCCATGGATGGGCGATGTTTCCGCGAAAGCGCCGCGCCGGCATCGCGCGTGCCGCGGCCACGCGCGTGGCCCGAATTGGGTGCGCGCGTCCCCGGTTTCATCGCCGCCGCACTGATTCTCGTATCGATCGCGCCGGGGCCGGCCTTGGCCCAGGACAATGGAACCCTGACGCTCGAAGCCGAGAACGATTTCTTCGCCCCCATCACCAGCACCGACCGCCATTACACCAACGGTTTGCGCATCGCCTGGCTGTCGCCTAAGACCGACGTTCCCGAATGGATCGCGGATGTCTCCGACCTCCCGTCCCACTTCGGGGTCGAGGACAGCGTGCCCGTGTACCGGCGCGTCGGCGTGGCGCTGGCCCAGAACATCTTCACGCCCGACGACACCGCACGCACGGACCTCATCGTCAACGACCGCCCCTACGCCGGCTGGCTGTATCTCGCCGTCGCTCTCAACACCTACCGCGAGACCCCGGGCGGAGCGGCGCGCCAAGACACGTTTCAGGTCGATCTCGGCGTGGTCGGGCCCTCGGCGCTGGGGCAAGAGGTCCAGAACAATTACCATGACGTGATCAACGTCGGTGAGACCAGGGGCTGGAGCCACCAGCTCCAGGACGAGCCGGCGATCGATATCGTGTTCCAACGCCAGTGGCGCACCGACACGTTCCCGCTTGCCTTCGGCCTTCAGGGCGACGTCATCCCCCACACCATCGTCAGTCTCGGCAACGTGCTCACCTATGCGGGCGCCGGCGCGACGCTTCGGCTGGGCGGTCCCTTGCCGCGCGATTTCGGTCCGCCGCGGATTCGGCCCGGCTTGCCGGGCTCGGAATCCTTCGAGACGAAGGACGATGTCTCCTGGTACGGCTTCATCGGCTTCGAAGGCCGGGCCGTGGGCCGCAACATTTTCCTCGACGGCAACAGCTTCCGCGACAGCCACAGCGTGTCGAAGCATTATTTCGTCGGGGATTTCCAGGCCGGCGTTGCGGTCGTCATCGGCTCGGTGCGGGTGACCTACACCCACGTGCTGCTGAGCCCCGAGTTCAAGGCCCAGTCGAACTGGGACCAGTTCGGCGCGCTCAGCCTGTCGTGGAATATGTAGACGATTTGCCGGGCGCACCGGGCGGCGCGCGCCGCCCACTCGGCCAATCCACCCCTAAGCCACGGCGTTGCGCAACAGATAGGCCGCGATCTCGGCCGGCGTGATCTTGACCTGCTGGGTCGGGGCCCCTTCCATCGCCCGCGAGACCAGCATCTGGTCCTCGACGTTGGGGATCTTCACCTTGAAGATGCCGCGGGCGCCTTTGATCTTGGGATAGAACGCCGGGTCGATCATCCGCTCGCGCGCCGCCAGCCGTCCGATCGCCGCGGCTTCGTCGATACCCTCGGCTTCCTGTTTCTTGATCAGCTTCCAGTCGGTCTCGCCCCCATGCCTGGTGTCGTTCAGCGCCTTGACGGCGGCTTCGGCCGTGTCCTCCGTCACGCCCACCTTATAGAGGTATTTCGTCACCCCGACGCTGGCGCCCCATTTGCAAAGACTCTGGCTCTTCGCCACATACAGAATCGTCATCGCACCCTCTGCGCGCACCGCGCTCCGCCGCCTCGCGGCCCCGGCGCCCCCAGCATACCATTAGATCGGCGCAGCGGTGGAGTTCCGGCTGTCAGCGCACGGGCAGCGCGGGGCGTGCGGCCGGCAGCCTCCGGTCGCGGGGATTCAGCACCGCATGGAAGGCGGCCAGCACCATGTCGATCGTTTCACCGTCCCGCGCCAGCGGCAGGCCGAGGCGCTTCACCCAGATGTAGTCCCGCGAGGGCACCGTGAGCGGGCTTTCCAGGAAGACGGGCTTGCGCGACTCGACGATGGCGCAAAGCCCGGCGATGACCGGCGCGGTTCGCTCAGGCGGCGCGATCTCGTCGAAATAGAGGCCCGCGATCTCGCGGCCGATGAGCTGGGCGACGGCGGTGCCGGCAAGCCGCAGGCGAAAGCGCAAGCCCTCGGGGCCGCGCACCACGTCGAGCAGCAGGACGTGGGGGAGAAGCCGCGCCGACAGATCGATCGGGTCGATATGCTGACGGCCGGGAAGCCTGCCCGGCGGGGCTTTCCTCAGCCAGTACTCGTAGAGCTCGATCAGTTCCGGTTCAAACGCTTCAGGGGGCAACACGAACATCTCATTTCCCTCAATCAGGCCGGAGACGCATTCCCCGGGCTCCCGGCGCAGGACCGGGGCCACGAGGCCAGTCGCATTCGGCCGAAAGGTTCCGGTTCGCTCGCGAAGATACGGGGCATTCCACCACGATTCCGGCCACCAAAATTCTGGTCCGCGGTCTGCTTCCGGCCGCCCTTGCCCATTCAGCGAGTCCCGAGGGCGCCGGCCCGGCGCACGAGCGCGGGGTAGATGAGCCCGACGCCGATGCCCCAGGCCATGTTGATCGCGATATGGGGCACGAGCGCCGGCAGAAAGACGTTGTCGATGATCCGGGCAGGGAGCGGCGCGCCGCCCGAGAGCGGCTGCAGCACGAGCCATTGCAGGGCGATGGGATGCAGCAGCGTGGCGGCCGATCCCACCAGGAGTCCGGTCTCGATGGGCTGGCGGTGCACGAAGCGTTCGATGGCGAACGCGGCCACCGTCCCCCACACCGCGCCCGACAGGAACAGGAGCACTACGTCGATAAGGCCGAGCGGCGGATACGGGAACAGGTGGTATGGCCGCGGGAAGCCGCCGGCCGACCACAGCCAGATGACCGCCCACATCGCCTGATGGAACGTCAGCACCGAAATCATGCCGGCAACGGCCCCTAAAGCCGCGGTGCGTCTCATCGGTCTTCCAAGCGCTCCGAGCGCGTCTTAAGAAGCTCGCGTATCTTTTCGGCCCTGTCGGGGTCCATGTTCCGCAAATCCTCCTCACCAAACTCGGGCGTCTCCCTGCTCGCCTCGCCCTTCGCGAGCTTGTCCTCGAGGGTCGTCCAGGCCGCGCCAAAATCGCCGATGTCGATCTCGATCGGTTTCCGGTTGACCGGCTGCACCGCCAGCAGCTTGCCTTGCTTCATGGCTCCGATCACGTCCGGCGCACGGTGCGAAAAACAGCCGTGGTGCACGCAGGAAAGGGGAAAAGGCTTGCCGTCGATGCTGACGGAGTCGATCTTCACGCCGATGAACGGCATGGTCTTGCCCGGCGCGGCGACGGGCACGAACTTGGGCATGGGATCGTCGTCGAGATCGACGGTGAAGAGCTTCCTTCCGTCCGGATACGCGTAGACGGCGACGTGCAGCAGGCCGAACTCGCCGCGCACCTCGGTGCTTCGCCGTTCTCCCTTCTGCAGCTCCAGCCGGGCCAGGCAGAGTTCCTCGTCGGGACGACACATGACGAGCCAATCGCCCGAGCTCTTGATGCCCATTTGCCTGCCGACCAGAGTCGGCACCAGCCGCGACGAGAAGATGGCCGCGAGCAATACGACAAAGCCGAACAGGATCAACGCGCGCACGGGGCTTCCTCGCGGCAGACGGCCGCCCCGATGAGCCTACGCGCGCGCCCTTAATGATCCGTTATTCGATCACTGTCCGATCGACGGGATTTGAAACATGAATGTCTCAAATGCGGTCGTTTACCAAGCCGCACCCGCGCCGGCGCCCCGCTTTTCGGTCACACCGATCGCGTAATAGCGCGCTTTCACCCGGTGTCGCGCGAGGTCGAATCGATCGCCGAGGAGTACGAGCGCGACGCCGACCGACTCGAGGCGCTGTCCCGCCCGGCCGCCGTCACTTCGCGAGCGAGGGGAGGGGCGTCGTATCCGTGCGAATCGGCAGGACCGGATACTCGATCTGCGGCAATTCTCCGGTGAGCGTACCGAGGAAAGCGACGATATCGTCCTCCTCCTTGTCCGACAGCTTCGCACCGAGCTGGGCCGCGCCCATGACGCCGACCGCCTGCTTGAGGCTCCAGACCTGGCCGGAATGGAAGTATGGCGCCCGCAACGCGACATTGCGCAGCGGCGCGGCGCGGAACACGTATTCGTCGGTCGCGGTCTTGGTGACGGCAAAGCGGCCCTTGTCGGCCGCCGGCAGCACGTTCGCGCCCGGCTTCTCGACGACGCCGAACGGGAAGTAGGCTTGGCCGCCGACGTTGATGCCGTTGTGGCACGACGCGCAGCCTTTATCCAGAAACAGCGCCAGGCCCGCTTTTTCCTGCGCGTTGAGCGCGTTGGCATTGCCTTCGAGGTACTGGTCGAAGGGCGCAGCCGGGGTAATCAGCGTCGCCTCGAAGGCCTCGATCGCCTTGGCGAAATTGTCAAAGGTGACGGGCGAAGCCTCGTTCGGGAACGCCTTCCTGAACAGCTCGACATAATCGGGCATCGACGACAAAGTCTTGATGACGTGATCCGGCGTCGCGTTCATCTCCACGCTCGCCTGGACCGGCCCCTTGGCCTGCGCCTTGAGGTCGGCGGCGCGGCCGTCCCAGAACTGCGCGACATTGAACACGGCGTTGTAAACGGTCGGCGCGCGTCGCGGTCCTTTCTGCCATGCATGGCCGACCGAGGTCGGCCCCGCGTCCACGCCGCCGGTACCCAGATTATGACAGGTGTTGCAGCTGATGATCTCGCTCGCCGAAAGGCGCGGATCGAAGAACAACAATTTGCCGAGCTCCACTTTCTCGTGCGTAACCGCGTTGTCCTTGACGGCAGGCACGACGGAAGGGATCGGCTTGAACTGCTCGCGCGCCTTCATCATGAGAGTATCTTCGGCGAACGCGGATGATGCCGCGACGACCAGCAGCAACGCGCCAATACCGATGGTCTTCTTCATTGCACATCCCTCCGGGTAAACGGGAACGACCACGTGCTCACCGTGGCTCGCGAATCCCGATTATTTCAACATGCTGCGCAGCATCCACATGGTCTTCTCGTGCACCGCGAGGCGCTCGACGAGTAGCCCGACCGTCACTTCGTCGCCAGCCTCCTGGGCCGAGGGCAGCATGGCGTGGATCGTCTTGGTGACCGTCTCGTGGTCCTTGGCCAAGTGCCGCACCATCTCGTCGGCCGATGGCACGGTGTCCTCGTCCTTGATGGACATCAGGCGCGAAAACTGGCCGAAGCTCCCCGGCGCATATTGACCAAGCGCACGGATGCGCTCCGCGATCGTGTCCACCGCGGCTGCAAGCTCCGTGTACTGTCCCTCGAACATCATGTGCAGGCCCTGGAATTTCGGTCCTTCCACATTCCAATGGTAATTGTGCGTCTTGAGATAGAGCGCGTAGCTGTCGGCCAAGACACGCGCGAGTCCCCCCGCAATCTCCTTCGTCACATTCCCTCCAGGCTTAGACATGACGTCCCTCTCTCTTTGGTCCATGGAACTGGCCGCTTGCTCACGGCAACACGGGGGCGAATCGGCGGCCAACGCGCTCTGTCGGCATCCAATTCACGGCCGTTTCGATCGCAACGGAAATCAAAATTAGGCGGCGAAAGCGGTCTTCGCTATGATCTGCGTCAAGCTCTACGAACGGCGCGGGAACCTCGCTAACGGACGTCAGACGCGCCCGAGCCGTGTCGCGCGAACGACACGGCCAGGGCGCGGCCGCGAGTCTAAGCTTGGCTCTTTAGGGTCACGTACATCAGCGCGAGATAGATGACCGGTATGACGATCACCACCAGCGCTTCCGCGACGCCGGGCGCGGGACAGCTTGTCGCAAACATGCGATAGACGATCCACAAGTCAGCGAGCACAAGAATCACGATACCTACAAACCACGGCAGAAGGACGTTCCGACCGTTCCCCTTCAACATCGCCCACCTCTCCTGTTGAAATCACACATCGCCCAATCTTCTTCCCCGTCGCCTCGTTCTTCTCGTGCGAAGGCTGTTACGTCACTGCCACACCCATTATAACGGCAAATTCTGTTATATTGTTGATACATGTCAACTGCGTGCCGCGGCTCCGCTGTCATGATCGTCTTGACAGGACCGGAACGCCGCGGTGTGGAGGCTGGGCCTTGAGCATGGCGGCTTTCAACATCCCTCGCCCTGCAACGGTGCTGCGATGAAAAACGGCGACCGGTTCCCGGCCGCGATTCGCAAGCACGTCTGGCCTCCCGCAGTGCCGCAATCTGGCAACGTCATCGTCTGGCGGGTGACCGCGTGATCTTCTGGGTCATAGGCTTTGCCGCCGTCGGCAGCGTGGGGGCCGTTCTCGGGTCGGCGCTGGTGCTGGTCTTTCCGCAGCAGGTTCGGCGAACGATCCTCCCCTTTCTTCTTTCCTACGCAACGGGCACGCTGCTGGGCGCCGCTTTCCTCGGAATGATCCCGAATGCGATCGTGCTGGCCCCGGCGTCGACCGTCTGCGCGGCCGTCCTCGGGGGCGTGGTGCTTTTCTTCGTGCTCGAGACGCTCCTGCTCTGGCGCCACAGCCACGATCCCGACTTCGCCACCCGCGGCGCCGCCGGCCCGCTCATTCTTGTCGGCGACAGCTTTCACAATCTCGCCGACGGGCTCGTCATCGCCTCCGCCTTTCTCATCTCGATTCCGCTCGGCATCGCCGCGTCGCTCGCTGTCGTGGCCCATGAGGTGCCGCAGGAGGTTGGGGATTTCGCGATCCTGCTCGACCACGGTTACCCGCCGTGGCGGGCTTTCGTCTACAACCTGCTTTCCGCCGCGATGACGTTGCCGGGGGCCATTGCCGGCTATTTCTGGCTCGAGACGACCCGCCAAGCGCTGCCCTATGTCCTGGCTTTCTCGGCCGCCAGCTTCCTCTACATCGCCATCGCCGACCTGGTCCCGCGCCTGCATCGCGGGATCGGCTTCGGACACCATTTGTGCCAGTTCGCGCTTCTGGTTGCCGGGATCGGCACCATCTCGCTCTTTCGCATGGCACAGTAACTCGGACGATGATCGGAGGAAAATGGCCATGGAACCGTTGAACAAGACCGAGATCGGCGCCCTCCTCGAAGCGCTCGACGACGAATACCAGGCATTCGCCACGTACAGCCAAGTGATCAGCGACTTCGGGCCGGTACGGCCCTTCGTCAATATCCGCGAGGCGGAAGGGCGCCATATCGCGGCGCTGCAGCGCCTATTCAACCGGCACGGTGTGCCGACGCCGGACAACAAGTGGCTCGGCAAAGCGCCGCGCTACCGCAATATCGAGGAAGCGTGCCGCGCCGGCGTCGAGGCGGAGATCGCCAACGCCGCGCTTTATGAGCGGCTGCTCGCCAGCACCGAGCGGCCCCATATTCTGCGGGTCTACCGGGCGCTGCAGGCGGCATCCCAGCAACGCCATTTGCCGGCCTTTCGCCGTTGCGTCGAGCGGCCGCGCGGGCGCGGCAAAGCGTGACGTCGAAGGCGGAAAAAGGCGGCGGCAGCTTCGCGGGGCTGAGGCTGCTGCTTTGCGAGAATCCATTGCCGCCCCTACCGGAGGCGATCGGGGCGGCGCGCGAAGAGCTGCCCCGCAGCAACCATTACACGGAGGCCCACTCGGCGCCCCTGCGGCGCCTTCTCGCCCAGATGATCGAGGTGCCCGAGCCTCTTATCCACATCAACGCCGGTTCCGAGATCATCCTGCGCCAAATCTTCGACCGCCTGGGCCGGCGGACACATCTTCTGACACCCACCTACGCGCTATTTCCGGAGATTGCGGGACGCTACACGGAGACACGGCTGAGCCCGGATCATGACTTCCGCTTCGATCTCGCCGGGCTCGAAATCCCGGCGGGTACCACGCTCGCCGTCATCGTCAATCCGAACAACCCGAACGGCCTCAGCTTCAACGTGGATGTCCTGCCACGGCTCCTCGATCGCCATCCCGAGACCATGTTTCTCGTCGACGAGGCCTTCATCGGATTGGCCGGGCAGTCGGTCGTCGGGCTCGTACCGCGTTACGCCAACTTGATCGTCACGCGCACCTTCTCCAAGGCGGACAGCCTTGCGGGTTTTCGCGTCGGCTACGCGGTGTTGCCTCCGGCGCTCGCCGATGATTTGAACGCCCACAATGATGCCTACCCGCTTGCCCGGCCGAGCGAGGCCGCGGCGTTGGCGACGCTCCGAAACGGGGACAAGATACGCGAACGCGTCGCGGCGCTACGGCGATGGACGGACGAACTGGCGGCTGGATTGCGCGCCTTCGGGGTCCGGACCTTTCCGACCGAAGGCTATTTCTTCCTCGCGGACTTCGCGCCCCACGATGCCGGCCGTTTGGCCGACCGTCTGCGGGAGCGTCGGATTCTGGTCAAGCCCCTTGCCGACGCGCGTCTGGGCACGGGCTTCATGCGGGTCACGACGGCGCTGCCAGACGATAACACGCGATTCCTCTCGGTACTCCGCGAGCTGATTTAAGCATTTCGCGGCAAAGGCCGGCATCTGCCGCGCTCCTTCCGCGGCCAAACCATTTCGACGAATGCCTTTTGGTCCTTGGCCGAGCCGTCGCAGCCCATGACCGCCGACCCGGCTGCAACGCCGCGCAGGGAATCCTAGACCCCAACGCGGGCCTTTGGGACTTTGCCCGCGCCCGCTCGACGAACCCGCACCGGTCCGGGTAAGAGAAGGAAGGGCGCAACCGAAGCGAAAGGCGGCAATGACCGAAGACCCTCATCTGAGCCGTTGGAACGAACGCTATTCCGGCGACGACTACGTGTTCGGCACCGAGCCCAACGCCTTCCTCGCCTCG
>JBAVNO010000041.1:0-1928 GCA_049691095.1 Alphaproteobacteria bacterium
GCCTGGATGTGCATGAGAAAACCGCCTGGATGCTGCGCAGCCTGCTTGAGGGCTGATATTGTTGAACCTGAGGCGGGCACATGCATGTTTTCATTAAAGGCGATGGAAATTAATGATCAGTGCAGACAACATTCAGTCGGGCAACATTCAATCGCGAATAACACTGCGTCCGGCAAACAAGGCCGACCTTGCTGCGATCAATCGGGTTATCGAACGCGCGGTGCAGACCTGGAATTTGCCGGAGCGGGTAAAGCGCCTGGCGTTGCCCACCTATCTCTACACTGAGCATGACCTGGAGCATCTGCACATCTTCATTGCCGAAGACAGCGCTGCTGCTGTGATCGGTGTAGCCGCGTGGGAAGATGCCGCCCCGCGTGATTGCCCGCAGGGTCGGCGCGGGCTGATGCTGCACGGCCTGTATGTCGACCCGGACCGGCAGCACCGTGGCACGGGTTCCCGTTTGCTGTCCGCCGCAGCTGGCGCTGCGCGGGAACAGGGCTATGATGGATTGCTGGTGAAGGCGCAGGCCGGTGCCGAAGGATTTTTCAGGTCACGGGGGTTGCAACATCTTGCCGTAGCCGATGCCAGCCGGGATTATCCGAACCGTTTCTGGCTCGATCTGACGGGGGCAACAGAATGATATTCTGGATAATCGGGTTCAGCATGCTGGGCAGCATAGGCGCAGTCGCGTGCGCGGCGCTGATGCTGCTTTTTCCGGACAGCATACGCAGGACGCTGGTTCCGGTTCTGGTCAGCTATGCGACCGGCACGCTGCTCGGTGCCGCCTTTCTCGGCATGATCCCGGCCGGCCTGAAACAGGCACCGGCGCCGGCATTAATGGCCATGGTGCTGGCCGGCATGGTGCTGTTTTTCGTGCTGGAAAAATTCGTGCTCTGGCGTCATTGCCACGAGAACGAATGCGAGGTGCATGGCCGCGCGGGTCCGCTGATCCTGATCGGCGATGCCTTTCATAACTTCGTGGACGGCGTGGTCATTGCTGCGGCTTTTCTGACCTCGATCCCGCTGGGGATCGCCGCATCGTTCGCGGTGATCGCCCACGAGGTGCCGCAGGAGGTCGGCGACGTCGCGATCCTGCTGGATAGCGGTTACGGACGGGCGCGGGCGCTGCTTTTGAACGGACTTTCATCGGCCGCCACGCTGCCCGGTGCGGTGATGACCTATTTCTGGCTCGGCGAAACGCGTGCCGCGGTGCCTTATATCCTGGCGCTGTCTGCTGCGAGCTTCATCTACATCGCTGCGGCAGACCTGATACCGGGGCTGCACCGGCAAGTCACCGCAACGGCATCCTTGCGCCAGCTTGTGCTGCTGCTTGCCGGCATCGGCACGATTGCGCTTTTTCACTTCGGAGGTTGAACCATGGACAGACTGAAGGAAGCTGGAATTACAGAGCGGCGATCATGAACACGGTCGCGGAAAAGGGCGGCGGTACGTTCCAGGGCATCAAGCTGCTGCTGTGCGAAAACCCGTTGCCGCCGATCGACGAGGCCATCGCGGCGGCACAGGCCGAGGTGCCGAACGGCAACTATTACACCGAACCTTATTCGGCACCGCTGCGCCAGTTCATCGGCAAGCAGCTTGGCATTCCAGAAAGGCTGATCCACATCAATGCCGGCTCCGAACTGATCCTGCGCCAGCTTTTCGATCGCTACGGCCAGCAGGTTCATTTGCTGACGCCGACCTATATGCTGTTTCCCGAGATCGCACGGCGCTATACCGAACAGCGACTGCTGCCCGAAAACGACTTCGCCTTCGATCTGAACGAATTGGTGATTCCCGGGGGCACGACGCTCGCGGTCATCGTCAATCCGAACAACCCCAACGGGGGTATCTTCGACATGAAGCCCTTGCCGGAATTGTTGCGCCGTCACCCTGAAACCCGCTTTCTGGTCGACGAGGCATTCATCGGC
>JBAVNO010000042.1:0-1574 GCA_049691095.1 Alphaproteobacteria bacterium
CTTCGACAGGCTTCTGTAATCGAGTGCAAGAGTAAAGTGCGTCTGTCGGGGCTCCGCGCTTCTGTTCGCGGTCGGCGCAAGGCCGCCGCCGGATGGCGTCTGGATCGGGCATGACCATCTCAGGAACGGGATGCGGCGGTTGCCGCTCGCTCGCCTGTCGTCGTCGATTGCCCGAGCCCGTGCGTCCCCGAAGACGCATCTCGTGCTGCGCCGTGGGTAAGCGGCGGCAGTGTCGGTATCTGGTGGTTGCCGGCTCATGCCGCCTTGGAGGCGGCGAAGCGGAATTCGCTGCCGTCGCACCACATCCGGTGCAGGATGATGGCGAGCTTGCGCGCCACCGCCACGCGGGCGCGGTTCATGCCGCGGCGCTTGGCGACGGCGAGGCCCCAGCGCTTGAGCGCGCTCGGCCGCCGGGTTCGGGTGAGAAGCGCGTTGGCGGCCTCGAACAGCAGCCCGCGCATGAGCGTGTCGCCGGCCTTGGTGATCGCGCCGCAGCGCGCGATCTCGCCCGACTGATCGATGCGCGGCGTCAGCCCGAGAGCCGCCGGCACATCCGCCGACCGGCGGAAGCGCGCCGGCGTCTCGATCGTCGCGCGATAGCCCACGGCGGTCAGCACCCCGACCCCGCCCGCCGTCATGAACAGCCGGCACGCCGCATCGCCCCTGGCGAAGCGGCGCAGCATCCGATCGTAAGCCCGGACCTGCGCCAGCAGCGCCGCGCGCAGGTCCAGCAGCGGCTCGACCAGCGTCCACAGGTCGGGCCGATCCGCAAGCCGCTCCTTCACCCGCCTCGCGAAACCGCCGGAACCCACCTTGCCGATCCGGATCCCGAACGGCTTGAGGTCCCCCCGCACCTTGCCTTGCAGCTGGCGCGCCTGGCGCAGAACCATCTGCCGCGCGCTCAACGCCAACCGCAGCTTCTGCGCCGCCTCGCCTTTGACGTGCACCGCGCGGTACAGACCCGCCCGCATCGCCAGCGCGATCAGCCGCGCATCCCGCCGGTCGGTCTTCACCGCCGACGCCTTGGCATACGCCTTCATCCGCCGCGTCTCGATGCAGATCGCCGGAACCTTCAATTCCCTCAGCCCATGGCACAGCCACGGCGTCAGACCCCCGGCCTCGAGCCCCACCCGCACCAGCTCTTCCTCCCAACGCTTCAAGTAGCCCGCGATCGCTGCCGGATCGCTCCGAACCTTCGCCTCCGCAACCATCGCTCCTTCACTATCGATCACGCACACCGCCGTCTCTTCCATCGACACATCAAGACCTGCATACTTCTTCATGGCTGCTCCTTCTCCGGGCTTGTGGCGAGACCATCTCGACCACGTATCAGCACCCGTACAGAATGGAGCAGCCGCCTATCTGACCGCCAACCCCGAGACAGCCGATTAGGCCATCTCAGCATGAGGAGGAGTCTTCGTGGCATTGAGAAAAAACCTCATGCTGAGCCTGTCGAAGCACGCACCGCCTTCGTCCCAAGCTGAATGAGGAAGGGTGAGCGTGGCGTGCGGCCTTGAGGTATGCTTGGCCCATGTCGGATATCCGCCACCTCATCGTCGACCAGATTCCGCACC
>JBAVNO010000043.1:0-2027 GCA_049691095.1 Alphaproteobacteria bacterium
GCGATGTCGTCGAGATACTTCCTGGCGGCGATGCGGATGGTCGGCTCCGTGAAGGCCTCGACGCAGCGCGGGAACGGCACGTTCGCCTTGAGGAGCCGCGGCAGCGAGCGGGCGATGTTGCGCACGACCTCGAGCTCGCCGGCGCCGAAGACCTGCGGGTGGCTGGCGATGATCTGCTCGGTCAAGGTGGTGCCGGAGCGGATCATGCCGACGATGAAGATGGGCTTCGTCGAAGGGTCGCCCAGGCCCTTGAAGCGCGCGAAGAGCTCGGGCGAGAACACGTCGATCATCTCGTCGATGAAGGCCGCGTGGCCGTCGTGCTCGTACTTCTCGTGCACCATGGAGTTGGCGCGCTCGTAGGCCTCGAACGACTTGTCGAATTCGCTGCGGTCCTCGTAAATGCGCCCGAGCGCGAAATAGGCCGAGCATTTCTCGGGCTCCGACACGCCCGGGCGGGCGATCAGCGCCTCGAGCGATTCGGCCGAAGCTTCCGAATCGTCGATCTTCTTCTGCCGCGCCAGGCTGTCGAACGCCGGCGCGAAATCGGGCTTCAAGGCAAGCGCCTTCTCGAAGTGCTTCGCGGCCTCGTCGATCTTGCCCATCTGCTGCAGGATGCTCCCCAGGCCGTGGTGGCCTTCGGCGAATCTGGGGTTGATCTGGAGGATCTGCCGGTAGGTCTCCACCGCCTCGGGGAGCCGGCCCACCCGCCCCAGGCCCTGGGCCAGCGCGAACAGGATCCGGAACTGGCCCGGCGCGATCTCGCTGGCGCGCTGGTAGCATTCGACCCCGCGTTCCGGCTGGTCGAGCCTCATAAAGGCGTTGCCCAGGTTCTGGTAGGCGTTGGCGTGGCGGGGGTTGAGCGTGATCGCGCGCCGGTACCAGGTGACGGCGTCCTCGGTCTTGCCGAGCTGGGTCAGCACGATGCCCAAATTGTTGTGCGCGTTGGCGTGGCGGGGATCGATGATCAGAACCTTCTCCAAGGCGTCGCGGGCCTCCTCGGAGCGGTTGAGCTTCGCCAGCACGGTGCCCAGGTTGTTCCACGATTCCGGGTCGTTGGGCGCGAGCGCCACCGCCCGGCGATAGGACTCGAGCGCCGGCTCGAGCCGGCCCATCTTCTCGAACTCGGCCCCCAGCTCGTTGTGCGCCGCGGCCGGATTGGCGCCGGCCGCCGGGCGCCCGCCCGCGGGGCCCATTGCCGGACCCGCATTCGGCCCCGCCGTCTCTGCCTTGTTCGGACCTGCCATCGCTTCCTGCCGATCGCCTCCTGCTGATTGGTTCCCGACTCCGGCGCCCCGCGTCCCCTGCCGCGTCGATGTCGACGCGGATATTAACCTTGTTTGGTAAACGGAATCTATCCGCAGGCGCGGATCGTGCGGCGGGCGGGGAGCAAGGCCGGCCCAGGCAGGGCGCGGCCCAAGCGCGGCACGGCCCGGCAACGCCCAAAAAACGAAGGGCCCCTCCGGGGAGGAGGGGCCCTTTCTTGCCCAGTGGGGGAGGCCCCGTAAGGGGGGATGGGGCCCCCGGGCTTATTTGCGGTTCCGTTATCCGGAAACCAGGATGTGAGCCACCGCGCCGTTCACGATCGCCTCGATATCCGCCTGGATGGCGGTGTTCTCGGCTCCCGTGTGGGTGGTCGCCGTGACGTCGGCGATGCCGCCGCCGGTGACGCCGTTGAGCTGGACCGAGGCGCCGTTCTCGAAGGCGATGGTCGTGTTGCCGCCGGCCGAGGTGATGCTGTGGATCGAGGCCGCGAGGTCGGTGATGTCCACGCCGCCGCCGTTGACATCCATCACATCCGTGAACTTCAGGACGTCGTTCGCCCGGTTGAAGTCGAGGACGGTGTCGCTCCCGTCGTTGCTGCCGAACCCGCCGTCCACGGTCGAGCCATGGAGGCTGAACTCGAACGTGTCGGCTCCGTCCGCCCCGCCGGCTGCCCCGCCGCCGGTCAGCAGGTCGTTGCCGAGCCCGCCGTCCAGCGTGTCGGCACCGTTGCCGCCGTTGAGCGTATCCGCGAACAGGGTGGCGTC
>JBAVNO010000044.1:0-1564 GCA_049691095.1 Alphaproteobacteria bacterium
AGATGAGGTCCTGCCAAAGAACATAATAATGATAGGCCCTACAGGTGTGGGGAAGACAGAAATAGCGAGAAGACTTTCCCGGCTTGCCAGTGCTCCATTTGTGAAGGTTGAGGCTTCAAAGTTTACAGAGGTGGGGTATGTAGGCAGGGATGTGGAATCAATGGTAAGGGACCTGACGGAGGTCTCTATCAGTATGGTGAAGTCAGAACATCTGGAGAAAGTTCAGGAGAAGGCAAAGGTCCTTGCAGAAGAACGCATTCTTGATTCGCTTCTGCCACAGCCAAGGTCAAAGGGTGTGGTACCTGAGGAAGAAGAAAAAGAAAGGTATAAGGAGACGAGAGAAAGGCTAAGAGCACAGCTCAAGGAAGGAAAGCTTGACAACAGATATATTGATATAGAGGTAAGAGAGAAAATGATACCTTTTGGTGTTGTTTCAAATATTGGGCTTGAAGAGCTTGAGATAAATCTTAAAGAGATGCTCGGAAATTTTTTGCCTGAAAAGCCAAAAAGAAAAAAGGTTAAAGTTCCAGAAGCATTCAATATCTTACTGCATGAAGAGTCAAATAAACTCATTGATATGGATAAGGTGACCAAGGAGGCGATTGAGAGGGTCGAGCAATCAGGGATTATCTTTATTGATGAAATAGATAAGATAGCAAGCAGAGGCTCTACCCACGGTCCTGATGTTTCGCGGGAGGGCGTTCAGAGGGATCTTCTGCCTATTGTGGAAGGCAGTACAGTGGTAACAAAGCACGGGCCCGTTAGAACTGATCATATCCTTTTTATTGCTGCAGGAGCATTTCATATGACGAAGCCTTCTGACCTTATTCCGGAGCTCCAGGGCAGGTTCCCTATCAGGGTAGAACTCGCTCATCTTGGTAAAGATGAGTTTGTGAAAATACTGACAGAACCGTATAATGCATTGATTAAACAATACATTGCCCTGCTCTTTACTGAGAGCGTGGAGATAGATTTTACAGAAGATGCTATTGACGAAATTGCTGATATAGCAGCATATGTTAATGAAAAGACTGAAAATATTGGCGCAAGGAGACTCCACACTGTTCTTGAAAAACTCCTCGAGGATATATCTTTTGAAGCCCCTGAGAAGAAAAATGGCAGATTGACCATTAATAGGGAGTACGTTAGAGTCAAGCTCACCGAAATTGTAAAGGACGAGGATTTGAGCAGATACATATTATAGAGAGGAAGTTAGATGGAAAGGCTTCCTTTTGAGACAGATAATTTTTTTGCTATCCTGAACACTATTTTCTCAACCCTCAATGTTGATGAAATACTCACAAAAGTAGTCAGAGAGATTCAGTCGATCCTCAAAGCAGACAGATGCACCCTTTATCTGGTTGACCGGGAGAATAATGAGTTGTATTCAAAGGTTCTCCAGACTGACAATCTTGTAGAGATACGTGTACCTATGAAAAAGAGCAGCATCGCTGGTTATTCTGCTATTACCAAGAAGATTCTGAATATAAAAGATGTATATGATGAGGCTGAGTTATGTGCAGTTGACAGGGAACTCTGTTTTGACAGGAGATGGGATAAGGAG
>JBAVNO010000045.1:0-14492 GCA_049691095.1 Alphaproteobacteria bacterium
GTCACGAGCCCGCCCTGCACCGCCGCCAGGTCGCGGGGGCCGCCGCGCCCCAGCGCCAGCCGGGACAATGCGCGCTCCAGGTCGGGACAGCGGGCCAGCACCCCGCGCAAGCGCTCGCGGGCGGCCGGGTCGGCGACGAAGAACTCCACCATATCGAGCCGGCGCGCGATCTCGGTCACGTCGGTCAGCGGTTCGGCCAGCCTCTGCGCCAGCAACCTGGCGCCGGCGCTGGTCTCGGTCCGGTCGATGGTCTCCAGCAGGCTGCCCCGGCGCGCGCCCGAAAGGGTGCGGAACAGTTCCAGGTTGCGCATGGTGGCGGGGTCGATCTCCAGCACGCCGCCCTCCCTGCGCCGTCGCAAAGCTGCGAGCCGCGGCATGCGGCCCTTCTGGGTGAGATCGAGGTAGTCGAGCAGCGCGCCGGCCGCCGCCATCTCGGCGCGGCTGAAATCGCCGAAGGAATCCAATGTGGCGACTTTATAGTAAGCGCACAGCCGGCGGCGCGCGGCCTCGCTGTCGAATCTCGGGTCGGGCAGCGAGGTGAGACGGTCCGTCCAGTCCTGGAACAGGGCCTTGAGCTCGGGGCGCTCCCGCAGCCGTTCCGGAACCAGGAGCTCGCCGGCATCGAGCCGGGCCAGCGCGGCGCCGAGTCGCGCCGGCGCCACCGGTTCGGCATGAAAATCGCCCGTGGACATGTCGAGCCAGGAAAGCCCCATGGCGCCCGCGGCGTCGGCGACCGCGGCCAGATAGTTGTGGCGGCGGGCGTCGAGGAGCGACTCCTCCGACAAGGTTCCCGGCGTCACGACCCGCACCACGTCGCGGCGCACCAGCGCCTTCGACCCGCGCTTCTTGGCCTCAGCCGGGTCTTCCATCTGCTCGGCCACGGCGACGCGGAACCCCCGGCGTATGAGGCGGGAGAGATAGGTTTCCGCGGTCGCGACCGGCACCCCGCACATGGGGATGTCCTGATCCTCGTGGCGGCCGCGCTTGGTGAGCGCGATGTCGAGCGCCTTGGAGGCGGCGACCGCATCGTCGAAGAACATCTCGTAGAAATCGCCCATGCGGTAGAACAGGAGGCACCCCGGATGGGCGCGCTTGATCTCCAGGTACTGCGCCACCATGGGCGTGGCGTCGCCCGGCACATCGGGGGCCTCGGCGGCGGGCGGAGGGGACTTGTTCATGGCGCGATTATGCCGTGCCACGGCACCGCCCGTCGATTCATCGGCGCACTCGCGCCCGGCACCGGAACGGCGGCCGGGGCGACGGCGGAGTGGCGGCCCGGTCCGCAACCGGGACGGCCGAACGGAGGGCCAGGGGCTCGAATCCGTGGCCGCGCCGCCAATTTCCTTGACGCGGCGCCGACCGCCCACATGCTATGAACAGTGTGACTCGGCGCGATTCCTTATCTTTGGGCAGGTCACATGTCCCGGCCGCCGGTGCCGTTCAGTATCGTGTTTCCCGCGGTGGCGATTCTCGCGACTCCGACGGCAATCGCCCTTGCACTGCTGGTGGCCGCGGGCGTGCTCGACGGTGTGTTGGCGGCGTTGGTCACGTTCGGCGTGGCCTTCGCCATCGCCGCGATCGTACGGCCTTTCTTCGGCGACCTGATCGCGATCCGGAATGCGGCTGAAGAGATCGAGCACCGGGGCCAAGCCACCAAGCCACGGCTCGTCTATCACCTCTCGGCGCCGGCGGAGCTGTACGAATCGGTGGCACGGCTCCAGAAATCCTGGCTGGCGGCGCGCGCCGAGCTCGAGGCGGCGGTGGCCGCCAACGCCGTCATTCTGGACCGGCTTCCCGATCCGCTGCTGCTTCTCGACCCCAAGCGCCAGGTGGTGCGCGGAAACCGCGAGGCGCGCGGTTTACTGGGCGCCAACATCTCCGGGCGCGACCTGGCGGCGGTGCTGCGCAATCCGGCCATTCTCGACGCCGCCGACTCGGTGCTGGCAGGCCACGGCGACAAGTCGGTCGAGTTCGTCCTGCCGGTCCCGGTGGAGCGGCATTTCATGGCCAGCATCACCTCCCTTCCGACACCCACGTCCGACGGCGTGGTGGCCGTGCTTCGGCTTCACGATCTCACCAGCATCAAGCGCACCGAACAGATGCGCGCGGATTTCGTCGCCAATGTCAGCCACGAGCTCAAGACCCCGCTCGCCAGCCTGATCGGCTACATCGAGACCCTTCGGGGCCCGGCCCGCGACGACAAGGAAGCGAGCGAGCGCTTCTTCGTTACCATGGAATCGCAGGCCGCGCGCATGAACAGCCTGGTCGAGGATCTGTTGTCGCTGTCGCGCATCGAATTGCACGAGCACAGCGCGCCGACCGGCGAGGTCGACCTGGACGAGCTGTTGGCCGCCGTCGCCGAATCGCTGCGGATGCGGGCTTCCACCCACGGTCAGACGATCGAGATTGCCCGCGGCGAGGGCCACCCGCTGGTCATCGGCGACCGGATCGAGCTGATGCAGGTGTTCGAAAACCTGCTCGACAACGCCATCAAGTACGGCGGCGAGAACACGGCCATCGAAGTCTCGATGAGACGGACGGCCCGCGACGGCAGCGTGCCGAGCGATCCGGCCAAGGCGACCGCCGTCGCGGTGTCGGTGAGAGACCACGGCCAGGGCATCGCACGGGAGCATCTGCCGCGGCTCACCGAGCGGTTCTACCGGGTCGACGAGGCCCGGTCGCGGGCCCTGGGCGGCACCGGCCTCGGGCTTGCCATCGTCAAACACATCGTCAATCGCCACCGCGGCGACGTCAGGGTCGAAAGCGTCCTAGGCGAGGGCAGCGTCTTCACCGTCATCCTTCCGGCCGCGTGATTCCCTCGAACGGCACAAGCCCGCCGCCGCCTCAGTGACATCCG
The DNA here is from genome assembly GCA_049691095.1 of Alphaproteobacteria bacterium. Classification (GTDB taxonomy): domain Bacteria; phylum Pseudomonadota; class Alphaproteobacteria; order DATDPM01; family DATDPM01; genus JBAVNO01. The sequence continues at coordinate 2,858 of JBAVNO010000045.1, forward strand.
CGCAACGACCGTAGCGCGGAACGCACAGCGTCATAGAAGTTTCACGGAAGTTTTGCGGAACTGTCGCACACGGTTCCTAGGTTGGAACGTGCATCGGGCTTTGCCGCGCCGCACAAAAAGCTGTGGGTCACACGGCAACGGGGCCGATGGAGTAAGAAGAACGCCTTTCTTGCACCAACGCCAGCCACTAGGGGGAAACAACATGACTTCGACAAGGTCCAGGATTGGAAGCCTGGTCAGCGCGACGACACTCGGGCTTGCCGCCTGTGCCGTTTCCGCAACAGCCATTGCCGCACAGGCTCCTTCTTATCCTGCGCCGGCTTATCCTGCGCCGGCGCAAATGCCTGCACCCACCAATCCCCAGGACATCACCGTCGCGGGCGGTCCGGCGCAGCCGGGAACGAAGGCCGGACAGGCTCCGTATTCGCAGCGGCTCGATAACCTGGAGCGCACGGTCACGCAGATCAACGAGATCCTCAACCAGCAGCAAGCCAAATCGACCGCCCCCAGCGGCTGGTGGACGGACACCAAGATCAGCGGCCGCATGTTCTACGACCTCACCTATATCGAGCATAAGAGAAGTGGTGTGAGGCAAGACAGTTCAGGCCCGGGCTTCGACATAAAGCGCTTCTATCTCGGGATCGATCACAGGTTCGACGACACGTTCTCGGCCAATATCACCACCGATTTCCTATATGACAGCACCGCCGGCGCGACCCAGCTCTTCATCAAGAAGGCCTATCTGGACATGAATCTCGCCCCCGAGATCGACGTCCGGTTTGGTTCGACCGATCTGCCCTGGGTCCCGTTCGTCGAGGACATTTACGGTTATCGCTATGTCGAAGCCATACTGATCGACCGCACCAAGTTCGGCACCTCGGCCGACTGGGGTGTCCATGCCAAGGGCAAGCTCGCCAATGGGCTCATCCACTATGCCGTCGCGGCCGTTAACGGCGCCGGCTACAAGCATCCGTTTACCGGGGCGCATACCAATGTCATGGATTTCGAGGGTCGCGTGGACCTCGACTGGAATAACTTCATTCTCGCCGTCGGCGGCTATGTCGGCAAGCTTGGCAAGGATGTCGACAGCGTGGCGACCCCTCACACCGCAAACCGTTTCGATGCCATCGCGGCTTACAAGACCGAGCAGGTCGCCTTGGGCGTCGAATACTTCATCGCCAACGACTGGAACAATGTCACCTCGGTCACGTCGGACCAAGCGGAGGGCGTGAGCGTATTCGGCTCCTATAAGTTCGCTCCGATGTGGGCCGTCTTCACGCGTTACGACTACATGGAGCCGAACCAGGACACCAACTCGAGCCTGAACGACAATTACTTCAACGTCGGTATCACCTACAGCCCGGCCAAGATCGTCGACTTCTCCCTGGCCTACAAGCACGAGTGGGCCGACCACGGCAACCTGAGCACGGCAAACGGCACCATCGGCGGTTTGACCACCATGACCGATGGCACCTATGACGAGGCCGGCGTCTGGGCCCGGTTCCGGTGGTGAGATCGGTCCCGGCGCGGCGAACCGGAACACGAACGACCGTCCGGCTGGGCTGACTCCGCGGTCGAAGGACGATTCGAGTCTTGTCCGGTTCCGCGCCCGGGTCGGGTTCCAGGGCCCGCCGCAGGCGAGCCCAGCACTCAGCAGCATGATTTTCCCCCAGGGCCCTGCCGCGGATCGCGGCGGGGCCTTTTTTCTTTGTCGTTACAATGAGTTGTCTTGGGAGGCCGGGATTGGCGACGGAATGGCGGTTGGCTGTCACAATACTGTAACCAAAACGCCATATTGGTGTGCGGGAAGGCATCTAGAACGGGCGCGGCGCGACGGCCGGCGCGCGTGAAGCCGGTTCGGCTCCGGAGGTTCCGGGCGGGGCGGCCCCGATGCGTCTCGGTAACCGCTCGACTGAGGAGGCATGACAGTGATTCGCAGGACCCTCGTGTTGACCGCCCTGGCCGGATTGGCCCTGGCGACGGCGACCGCCCCCGCCGCGGCCCGCAATCAGATCCGAATCGTGGGCTCGTCGACCGTCTATCCCTTTGCCACGGCCGTGGCCGAGGAGTTTGGCAAATCCTCCGGCTTCAAGACCCCGGTCGTCGAGTCGACCGGCACCGGCGGCGGATTGAAATTGTTCTGTTCCGGCGTCGGCGTCGAGCATCCCGACATCTCCAACGCCTCCCGCCGCATCAAGAAAAGCGAGGTGGATGCCTGCGCCAAGAATGGCGCCAACCAGATCGCCGAGGTCAAGATCGGCTATGATGGAATCGTCTTCTCCAACTCGATCAAGGCCCAGCCGATACCCCTGACCCGCGAGCAGATTTATCTGGCCATCGCCAAGCAGGTGCCGCAAAAGGGCAAGCTGGTGGCCAATCCCTACAAGACTTGGAATGAGATCGATCCGTCGCTGCCCAAGCAGGAGATCATCGTGTACGGCCCGGCGCCGAACCACGGAACCCGCGACGCCCTTGTCGAGCTCGTGATGGACGAGGCCTGCAAGAAATTCACCGAGATTTCGTCGTTGGAAGAGGCCGCGCAGAAGAAGGCCTGCGAAACGGTGCGTGAGGATGGGGCGTTCGTCGAGGTGAGCGAAAGCTATAACGTCACGCTCGAAAAACTGGTCAAGAATCCGACCGCGATCGGCATATTCGGATTCAGCTACTTCGACAACAACCGCGACAAAGTGCGCGCCGCCACGGTCGACGGTGTCGAGCCCACTTTCGAGAATATCTCGTCCCAGAAGTACCCGGTGTCCCGTTCGCTGTATTTCTACGTGAAGATCGCTCATGTCGGCGCGATCCCGGGTATCAAGGAATACGTCGACGAATTCACCAGCGAAAAGGCCTGGGGGCCGAACGGCTATCTCGCGGAAAAGGGCCTGATCCCGCTTCCCGACGCCGAGCGCAAGATCCAGCGCGAGATCGCGATGAAGCTTACGCCTTTGACGATGTAACCCATTGGCTGCTGCCTTTTTATCGATCGATCCGGGATTCGCATGCGGCGGATGCATCCGTTAGAGATGACCTGCGGGCGCGTTTCGCGCGCCTGCATCGCCGTGGGCCGGGCACGGCGCATCGGCGCCTCATCTCGCGGCATGGTCTGAGATCATGCAGACGCTGTTCCTTGCAACCACCATCCTGCTCCTGAGCACGGTCGCCTATTACATGGGGCGGATGCGCGCCGTGGCCTTGGCTGGAACCGCCGCGCAGAAGCTCCATTCGCTGCCCAGCTATTACGGCTATTACGTCGCGCTGTGGTGCGCGCTGCCGGCACTCATGGTCGCGATGTTGTGGCTCATCATCGCACCCCGGGTGATCGAGATGCTGGTCATCTCGGGCCTGCCGCCCGAACTAGCCGGCTTGGCGCCGGCTAAGATCTCGTTGCTCCTGAACGACATCAAGAACGTCGCCGCGGGACGCTTCTTCGGCTCCGGCGCCGACCCGGCCGTCGCGGCGGCGGCCGACCGCTTCCACGCCCTGGGGCACACCTCCTCGATCGGATTGACGGTGGCCACCTTGACCGCCGCCATCGCCGGCTTCTTCATCGGGGAGCGGCGCGTGCGGCCCGGCCTGCGCGCCCGCAATCAGGTCGAAACGGTCGTCCGGACGATTCTCATCATCAGCTCGACGATCGCCGTATTGACCACCATCGGCATCATCCTTTCGCTCCTCTTCGAGTCGATCCGTTTCTTCCATTTCGTGCCGATCACCGATTTTCTGTTCGGGCTCAGATGGAGTCCGCAGACGGCCATGCGCGCCGATCAGACGGCGAGTGCCGGAGCCTTCGGCGCGGTGCCGCTGATCTCCGGAACCCTGTTGATCACGGTCGTGGCGATGGCGGTCGCGGTTCCGGTGGGCCTGTTTTCGGCCATCTACATGTCGGAATACGCGGCCCCGAAGGTTCGGTCCGTGGCCAAGCCGTGCCTGGAGATTCTGGCCGGCGTCCCGACGGTGGTGTTCGGCTTTTTCGCCGCGGTGACGGTGGCCCCCTTTTTCCGCGACCTCGGCATGACGCTGGGGCTCCATATCGATTCGGGCTCCGCGCTGGCGGCGGGCGTCACCATGGGAATCATGATCATTCCCTTTGTCTCGTCGCTTTCGGACGACGTGATTGCCGCGGTCCCGCGGATGCTGCGCGAGGGATCGCTTGCGCTGGGGGCGACCAAGTCGGAAACCATCCGCTTCGTGGTCCTGCCGTCCGCCCTTCCCGGAATCATCGGGGCCGTGCTGCTGGCGATCTCGCGGGCCATCGGCGAGACCATGATCGTCGTCATGGCGGCGGGTCTGGCTGCGAACTTGACCGCCAACCCGTTCGAGGCCGTGACCACGGTCACGGTCCAGATCGTCACGCTCCTGGTGGGGGATCAGGAATTCGACAGCGCCAAGACGCTCTCGGCCTTCGCGCTCGGTCTGCTTCTGTTCGTCATGACGCTCTGTCTCAATGTGATCGCGCTGCGCGTGGTCCAGCGGTACCGGGAACAATATGAGTAACGACGAGCCGAACAAGGTCGCGGGCGGGATGCTGGGGCCCGCCGGGCAAAAGCGCCTCAAGCGCCGCTACGGGGCGGAACAGCGGTTCCGCGTATACGGGATCCTGGCGATTGCGGTCGCGGTCGCGTTCCTGGTCCTGTTGATCGGCAATGTCGTGGTGCGCGGCGCCTCGGCCTTCTTCCAGACCCAGATTCGCCTCGACGTCACGTTCGATGGCGCGGTGCTCGATCCCGAAGGCAAGGCCACGCCCCAGGACTTGGCCAAGGCCGATTACGCGGCGTTGATTCGCAGCGCGCTCATGAAACGGTTCCCCGAGGTCGCGGCCAGGCGCGATCTGAAGGAGCTGACGGCCCTGGTCAGCGCCGGCGCCAAGTACGAGCTTCGGGCGCTGGTGCTCGCCGATCCGGCGGTGATCGGCACGACGCAGAGCGAGTGGCTGCTCGCCTCCGCCGACGTCGACATGCTGTCCAAGGGCAGGGTTTCGGTCACCGCGCCCGCCGACGAACGCCGTTTGACCGACAATCAGCTGCAGTGGTTCCAGGTGCTGAAGGCCGCCGGCGATGTGCGCACGCCGTTCAATTGGCGCTTCTTCACCAGCGGCGATTCGCGCGAACCCGAGCTCGCGGGCGTCGGCGGCGCGATCGTGGGCTCCTTCTATCTCATCCTGGTGACGCTCCTGCTTGCCTTCCCGGTCGCCGTGATGGCGGCGGTCTATCTCGAGGAGTTCGCGCCGAAGAACGCGTGGACGGATCTGATCGAGGTCAACATCAACAATCTGGCCGCCGTTCCCAGCATCGTGTTCGGTCTGCTCGGCCTGGCGGTGTTCATCGGGTTCTTCGACATGGCCCGCTCCGCGCCGCTCGTGGGCGGAACGGTGCTGGCGCTGATGACGCTTCCGACCATCATCATCGCCACCAGGTCCGCGCTCAAGGCGGTGCCGCCGTGGATCCGCGACGCCGCCCGGGGCATGGGCGCCTCGTCCGTCCAAGTGGTCGCCCACCACGTGTTGCCGTTGGCCATGCCGGGGATTCTGACCGGAACCATCATCGGCCTGTCCCGGGCGCTGGGAGAAACGGCGCCTTTGCTCATGATCGGGATGGTGGCCTTCATCGTCGACATCCCGAAAAGCCCGCTGGACCCGGCCTCCGCGCTTCCGGTCCAGATCTATCTGTGGGCGGGCGCGGCGGAGCGGGCGTTCTCCGAACGGACGGCGGCGGCCGTCATCGTCCTGCTGCTGTTCCTGGTGACCATGAACGGGCTCGCCGTGTTCATGCGCAAAAAATTCGAAAGGCGGTGGTAATATGCAGCCGCTTACGGTTTATTCGAACGGCCGGGCCGGTTTGGTGAGGAGAGAGAACCTGAAGGAAATGCCGGAATCGGGTTCCGTGCCCGCGGCCGAACCGAGGGTCCAGCTTCCACCGCACGCGAAACGGCCGGCGGCGGGGCCGGTTCCGGTGGTCAAGATGGCGGCGCGGTGCGTCAACGTCTTTTACGGCGAGAAACAGGCGCTCAAGGACATCACGCTCGACGTCACCCGCAACGAGGTGACGGCGCTGATCGGGCCTTCCGGGTGCGGGAAGACCACCTTCATCCGGTGCCTCAACCGCATGAATGACGCCATCGAGGGCTGCGTCGTGACCGGCATCGTCACGCTCGACGGCCAGGACATCTACGACCGGTCGCTCGACGTGGTCCAGCTTCGGGCCCGCATCGGCATGGTGTTCCAGAAGCCCAACCCGTTCCCGAAATCCATCTACGACAACGTCGCCTACGGCCCGCGCATCCACGGCATGGCGGCCTCGCGCAGCGAGCTCGACGACATCGTCATGACCAGCCTCAAGAAGGCGGGGCTCCTGGACGAGGTTTTCGATCGCATGGACGAGCCTGGAACCAGCCTTTCCGGAGGCCAGCAGCAGCGGCTTTGCATCGCGCGGGCGATTGCCGTCAATCCCGAGGTCATCTTGATGGACGAGCCGTGCTCGGCGCTCGATCCCATCGCCACCGCCCGGATCGAGGAGCTGATGGACGAGCTCCGGGAAAACTACACCATCGTCATCGTCACCCATTCGATGCAACAGGCGGCCCGCGTCTCGCAGCGCACCGCCTTTTTCCACCTCGGAGAGCTTGTCGAATACGGCTCCACGGAACACATATTCACCAGCCCCAAGGACGAGCGGACCCAGGGCTACATAACCGGCCGCTTCGGCTAGACGGCCGGTTCGCGCGGTAAGGAGACGGCGCATGGATACCAAGCACATCGTCAAGGCCTATGACGAGGAGCTCAAGCACCTCAACAACACCATCATGGAGATGGGCGGCTTGGCGGAAACGCAGATCGCCTCCGCCATCCAGGCGATCGTCAAGCGCGACAGCGACCTGGCGGCGCAGGTCGTCGAGGGCGACGAGCAGGTCGACGAGATGGAGCACGAGGTGGCGAGTTTCTCGGTGCGGCTCTTGGCGCTTCGCCAGCCGATGGCGAGCGACCTTCGCAACATCGTCGTGGCCCTCAAGGTGTCGAGCGACATCGAACGCATCGCCGACTACGCCGTGAACGTGGCCAAGCGCGCCTTCGCCCTCAATGTCGCGCCGTCCGTCACCCCGGTGATCCGGATCCCGCGCATGGGCCGGCTGGTGCAGAGGATGGTCAAGGACGTGCTGGACGCCTATGCCGAGCGGGACGTGGACAAGGCGATGAACGTCTGGGCGCACGACAAGGACATCGACGACATGTACGACAGCCTGTTCCGCGAGCTCCTGACTTATATGATGGAGGACCCGCGGAGCATCAGCGCCTGCACTCATTTGCTGTTCATCGCCAAGAACATCGAGCGTATCGGCGACCATGCGACCAATATCGCCGAAAACATCTATTACCTCGTGCACGGCCGTCCCTGGCACAAGGCGCGGCCCAAGGGCGCCGAGGCCATTTTCGTGGCGCCGGAGGCGGCCCCGCTTCCGGGCGGCGCTCCCGGTGGCGACGGCGGCGACGGCGGTCCCAAAGTGGGTGCGACGAAGAAGGCATGAAACCAACGATCCTGATCGTCGAGGACGAGGACGCGATCGTCGCCCTGCTGCGCTACAATCTGGAGCGCGAGGGATTTGGGGTTACCGCTGCGCGCGACGGCGAGGAGGCGCTTCAGGTCATCGCGGATAGCCGCCCGACGCTGGCCATCATCGATTGGATGATCCCCTATGTGTCGGGTCTCGAGTTGTGCCGGCAGATAAGGCGCCGGCCGGACACGCGGAACCTCCCCATCATCATCCTGACCGCCCGCGGCGAGGAGGCGGACCGCATCCGCGGACTCGAGTCGGGCGCCGACGATTACGTGACCAAGCCCTTCAGCCCCAGCGAGCTGATCGCCCGCGTGCGCGCCGTGCTGCGTCGCGCAAGCCCTTCCTTCGGGCAGGAGACGCTCAAATTCGGGGACATCGTCATGGACCTGGTGGCCCACCGGGTGCAGCGGGGCAAGGAGAACGTCCACCTCGGCCCGACCGAGTTCCGCCTGTTGCGGCATTTCCTGGAAAATCCGGGCCGCGTGTTCTCGCGCGAGCAGCTCCTCGACGCGGTGTGGGGCCGAGACGTGTTCGTCGGCCCGCGCACCGTCGACACCCACATCCGGCGCCTCCGGCAGGCGCTGGCCGCGGGCGGATGCAGCGACATCATCCGGACGGTGCGGTCGGCCGGCTACGGCCTCGACACCGCCGCGTGACACGGCGGGCCGGCGGCTCCTTCGCCCGCGGCGTCGGGTGTCGCGTTCGCGAGTTTTAGGGTGACTTCCGCCACGCCGGTGTCGGCCGGCATGTCGGCGACCGTGAAGCCCAGCTCGCGGCACATCTTCAGCATCGCCGCGTTTTCCTCCAGCACATAGCCGAAGATCTCGGCCAAGCCCCGCTGCTTCGCAAAGCTGATGACGTGGTGCATCAGGGCATGGCCAAGGCCGCGATTCTGGAAATCGCTGCGCACGATGACCGCGTACTCGCCGCGCCGGTTGTCGGGGTCCGACATCACCCGCACCACGCCCACGACCTCGCCTTCTTCCTCTTTTCCGGCGCCGGCCGGTCCGGAGAACGCAACGAACGCCATCTCGCGATCGTAGTCGATCTGGGTGAGACGCGCCGCCAGGTCGTGCGGCAGCGTCTTCATCTGGGCGAAGAATCGCATCCTGATGTCCTGGGACGTGAGTTTGGCGAAGGCCGCGTGGAAGGCCGGTTCGTCCTCGGGACGGACGGGGCGAAGCACGAGCTTCGCTCCGTCGCGAAGCGTGACCGTGGTTTCGATCTCGCTCGGATAGGGGCGGATGGCGAAACGCGCCTGGGCGGCCGCCTTCTCGGTGTCGGTGAGGCGCCGCACCTTGATCCGCGCGTCGAGCGCCATGACCCCGTATTCGTCGGCCAAGAGGGGGTTGATGTCGATCTCGGTGATCTCGGGCGTGTCGATCACGAGCTGCGACACCTTCACCATGGTAAGCGCAATGGCGTCGAGATCGGCGGGCGGGCGGGAACGGTAGCCCTCGAGCTGCTTGAAGATCCGCGTCCGCTCCATCAGGTCGCGGGCCAGCTTCATGTTGAGGGGCGGCAGGCCCAGCGCCCGGTCCCCTACCACCTCGACCGCGGTGCCTCCCTGGCCGAACATCACCAGCGGGCCGAACTGCTCGTCGTCGGCGACGCCGACGATGAGCTCATAGGCACCGGGCCGATGCACCATGGGCTGCACCGAGAAGCCCTCGATCCGGGCTTCGGGCTTGAGGGCCTTGATCCGCGCCAGCATGGCCTCGGCCGCCTCTTTCACGGCGCCGGGAGTGGCGAGATCGAGCACGACGCCGCCCACGTCCGACTTGTGGGTGATGTCGGGCGAGAGGATCTTGACCGCGACCGGGGCTGCGATCTCGGCCGCCCGCATCGCCGCGGCCTTGGACGAGTCCACGATCGAGGTCGGCACGGTCGGAATGCCGTAGGCCGCAAGCAAGGATTTCGATTCGGGTTCGCTCAGCCATTCATGCCCCGTCTCGCACGCCCGCGCGACGATGGCGCCCGCCGCCGCCTTGTCGACCGTGAAGCTCTTGGGGATGGAGGGCGGCGTCTCCATCAGCAATTCCTGGTTGTGGCGGAAGTTCACCATGTGCATGAGCGCATGCACCGCCTGCCCCGGGGTGGTGTAGGAGGGAATCCGGTGTGCCGCGAACAGGCGCCTGCCCTCCTCGATCGCCTCGCCGCCGATCCAGCTCGTCAGCACGGTCTTCGTGCGCTTGCCCAGGGAGTCGACCACTGCCTGCGCTGCCTCGGTGCTCGACGCGATGGCGGTCGGGCAATTCAGCACCAGGATCGCATCGATGCCCGGATCCTCGAGGAGCGGAAGGAGCGCATTCTTGTACCGCTCGCCGTTGGCGTCGCCGATGATGTCCACCGGATTGCCGCGGGACCAGGTCCGCGGCAGCACGGCATCGAGTTTGTCCATGGTGGAGGCCGAAAGCTCGGCGAGCCTGCCGCCACAGTCCGCCACCGAATCCGCCGCCAGCACGCCGAAGCCGCCGCCGTTGGTGAGGACCGCCAGCCGGTCGCCGGGCGCGCGGCGGGCCAGCGCCAAGGTTTCCACCGCGTCGAAAAGCTCGTCCAGCGTCTGCACCCGCAACAGCCCCGCGCGGCTGAAGGCGGCTTCGTAAGCGGCGTCCGAGCCGGCGAGCGCGCCGGTATGCGAGGCGGCGGCTTTCTTGCCCGCCGCCTGGCGGCCCGCCTTGACCACCACCACCGGCTTCGAACGCGCCGCCGCGCGGGCGGCGGACATGAACTTGCGGGCGTTGGTGACGGCCTCGATGTAGAGCAGGATGGCGCGGGTTCCCGGATCGAGCGCCAGGTAATCGAGCAGGTCGCCGAAATCGACGTCCGCCATATCGCCCACGGTGATCATGTGGGAGAAGCCGACGCCCCGGGCTTGCGCCCAGTCGAGGACGGCGGCGGTGATCGCGCCCGACTGCGCCACGAAGGCGATGTCGCCGGCTCTGGGGTGGATATGGGCGAAGCTCGCGTTCAAGCGCATGCCCGGAACCATGAGGCCGAGGCAGTTGGGACCGAGAAGCCTTAAGCAGCAGGGTTTCGCCGCCTGCAGCAGCTCGCGGCGGAGATCCCGCCCGTGCTGATCGGCGCCTTCCCCGAACCCGGCGGTGATGACGACCACCGCCCGGGTGCCGCGCTCCGCCAGCTCCCGGACCAGGCCCGGCACGGTATCGGGCGGCGTGGCGATCACCGCGAGATCGGCCGGCACGGGAAGGCTGGCCGGATCGGGATAGGTGAGGACCCCTTCGATGGCCCGATGCTTGGGATTGACCGGCATCACCGGTCCGTCGAACCCGGCGCTGAACAGATTGCGCGCCACCACGGCCCCCACGGTGCCCGGCGTCTTGCTGGCGCCGATCAGGGCGACCGACTTCGGTTTCAGCAGGTAATCGAGGTTTCGGATCGTCACGGCGAATCTCAGCCTAGCGGCTTTCTGTGGCGGTATTGGGGCGGGCGCACGATGCGCCCGTATCAGGCGGCGAGCGCCTTCTCCGCCTGGACGTAATCACGGCCCAAGGACATGGCAACCGCCTCGTGGGTGATGTGGCCGCGGTGGACGTTGAGGCCGGCCTTGAGACCCGGATCATCGAGCAGCGCGCGGCGATAGCTCTTGTCCGCCAGGGCCAGCACATAGGGAAGCGTGGCGTTGTTGAGGGCGAAGGCGGAGGTCCGCGGCACGGCGCCCGGCATGTTGGCCACACAGTAATGGACCACGCCGTCCACGGTGTAGACCGGATCGGCGTGGGTCGTGGGCCGGCTGGTCTCGCAGCATCCGCCCTGGTCGATGGCGACATCGACGATGACCGAGCCCTTGCGCATGCGCCCGACCATGTCCCGGGTGATGAGCTTGGGGGCGGCGGCGCCCGCGACCAGCACCGCGCCGATCACCACGTCCGCCTCCAGCACGCTTTCCTCGACCGCCTCCTTGTTGGCGACCCGGGTCGTCACCAGCGCCCCGTAGCGATCCTCGATCTCGATCAGACGCGGCAGCGTCTTGTTCACGACCGTGAGGCGCGCGCCCAAGCCCAGCAGCATGCGCATGGCGTTGGTGCCGACCACGCCGGCGCCGAGCACGGTCGCCCGCGCGGGC
>JBAVNO010000046.1:0-4819 GCA_049691095.1 Alphaproteobacteria bacterium
GGGCGCGCGCGAGGCGCAACGGGCCGCGCGCGAGGCGCAACGGGCCGCGCCGATGCCACTTCGGGAACACGCGGCGGTCGGCGGTGGCGGTCGTCTCGTGGCTGGTCATCGTCCCTCCGGCATGGTCATCGGCGGCCCATCGCGTCTGCGGGCGTGTCAGCTGCGGAAGTTCACGAACTGCAGCGGCTGCGCGATCTTGAGGCCCTTGACCAGAGCGATCGCCTCCTGCAGGTCGTCGATCTTCTTGCCGGTCACGCGCAGCTCGTCGCCCTGGATGGCGGCCTGGACCTTGAGCTTGCTGTTCTTGATCTCCTTCACGATCGGCTTGGAGACGTCGGCGCCGATGCCCTGGCGGATGAGGACGGTCTGCCGCATCGCCTGCCCCGACGCCTTCTCCGCCGGCTTGAAATCGAGGCAGGAGGGATCGAGCTTGCGCCGCGTCATGTAACCCTTGATCAGCTCCTGCATCTGCTTGAGCTTGAGCTCGTCGTCGGCCAGCACGGTGATCTCATTGTCGTTGCGCGCGGCCGAGCATTTCGATCCCTTGAAGTCGAACCGCTGGCCGATCTCGCGCATGACGCCGGCAAGGGCGTTATCCACCTCGTGAACGTCGGTCTTGGATACGATGTCGAATGAGGGCATGGGGCGCAGCCATGGGGCGGACCGCGACGAAACTAGCACAGCCGCGCCTCCGGCGCACCCGCCCGAACCCCGGCCCCGGCCCGAGCCCAGGCCCCGGCCCCGGCCCAGACCTGGGCTTGATCAAGACGCGCCTTTCCGCAGGGCCTTTTTTCCGCCATATTGAGGCCGGAGGGTGACGCAGCCGCGCGGGCTCGGATCCCTATCCGAAAAGCACCCGAATGAGCCGGCATGAGCCATCCAAGGGCGCGCGGGGCGGGGTGAAGGAACGGTCGTGGCAGGGTTCCGCAACATCATCGAAAAAGACGACCGCATGCTGTTCGCGCGGTGGCTGCGCAATCCGCTCAAGATCGGCGCCGTGGTGCCGAGCGGGGTGGCGCTGGCGCGCGCGGTCGCGGCCGAGATCGACATTGCGCGGCCGGGCGCGGTGGTGGAATTGGGCGGCGGCACAGGGTCCGTGACCCGCGCGCTGCTCGCGGCCGGGATCCCGCCCGCCGATCTCGTGGTCGTCGAACGCGATGCCACCCTTTACCGCCTGCTGCACGAACGATTCCCGGGCGTCCACGTCATCCACGGCGACGCCACCAGGCTGCCGCGCCTGCTGGCGCGGGCCGGCATCGGTCCCGTCAAGGCGGTGGTGTCCGGCTTGCCGCTTCTCGCCATGCCGCCGAAGGTTCAACTGGCGATCCTGCTCGGGAGCTTCCAGGCGATGCTCGAGGACGGCGCGTTCATCCAGTTCACCTATGGCCCGAAATCCCCCGTGCCCGAGCGCCTGGCGCGGCGGCTGGGTTTGACCGGAAGAATCGTCGGACGGATCTGGCTCAACATGCCGCCGGCGGCCATCTGGCGGTTCGTGGCGGCGGCCCGCGTTCCGGCCGAGCCGCGGCGCGTAAAGGGCGGCGCACGCCAAGCCGAGATCGAGCCGGCGGCCGTCCTGTAGGCCGGACACCGGCCCGCGGGCAGGACCGCATTCAACTCGGAATCGAACGCCGCGGCCCGTCCCGTCATTTGGGCGGGCGCATGAAATTCGGAGGTCGTGACATGAAACGCGCCTTGCTTGCAGCCTTTATCGCCGCCGGGTTCACCGCCGCGTCGCCGGCGCCGCGCGCGGTTCAGGCCGCCGATCAAACCTATGGCAGCGGTCTCATGACCGATCAGGAAACCCGGGATTACCGGCAACGCATGCGGGACGCCAAGACGATCCAGGAGAAAAAGCAGATCGACTCCGAGCGCCGCGCCACGATCCAGGAGCGCGCCCGCATCCAGGGGGTCGATCCGCAAACCGGGGCTCCGCTGACCGGCACCGGCGGGGTCACCATGCCCCGCAACGCGCCGGATATCGGCGAGGGTCAAGGTGTGGGTGTGGGCCCCGGGATGGGCGAAGACCAAGGCATGGGCGAAGGCATGGGCCCTGGGATGGGCGAGGGAATGGGCCCCGGGATGGGTGAAGGCCAGGGCATGGGGCCCGGCAACAAGATGGGCCCGGGCAAATAGCCCGGCTGCCGGTAATTCCGGCGACCCGTAAATCCGGCTGCCGGTAATTCCGGCTACCCGTAAATCCGGCTACTCGTAAATCCGGCTATTGGGCCGAGCGCGCCCTTCCTGCGCCTAGCGGCCGGCCTCGCGGGAGGCCTGCTGGGTGCAGGGCGTAATCCCGTGATCGTCGGCGAAGGTGAGACGGGCGACGAAAACCGGAAGCTCCTGGGGACTGAGGGCCAGCACCTGCGTGAACAGCGCCGCCTCGTTGGCGCAATAGACCGAATTGTTCTGGCCCATGCTGCGGGCCGAGGCGCCGTTCGCGAGCACGGTCACCAAGCGGTTCATGTGCGTCTCGCCGGCGGCCCCATAGGCCCGGCGGAAATATTGACGGAGCGAGTCGCCGTTGGCGACCAGGACCTGCTCGAACTTCTTCACGAAGGCCCCGTAGCGGGCCTTCTCGTTGCAGCTCAGCGCCGCCACGATGAGCTCGCTTTGCAGGGTTCGGGTATCGAGCGCGATCTTTTCGTCGGCCAAGGCGCAGGTGGCGGCCGATGCCACGTCCATGAGCGCCAGAACCGCGGCGGCCGCGGCGGCCACGGCCCGCGTCGAACGCCGCGTGAAACGACCGAACTTCGTCATGAAACCCCCCTCTTGGATGCGCGCCCCAACCCCGCCCTCCCCGAGCGGAACGGCGGCCAGTCTAACCGATTCGGGGTTCGGCTGGGAACCCGGCACGTCCAATGCATTGGTCCCGGGCCGGTCCCGGGCCCGCCGCGGGGGCCATCCCTTTGAGGTTCCTTGCCTATTGCGCCCAAGGGTGCCATGGGCCGCGGCTCCCGGCGGCCCCGGCGCGCTTGTGCCGGGCACGAAGCCGCCCTATATAAAGGCCATCACGCAGCCCCCGCGGCCGGTTTTCCGGCCGCGTCTTCGTATGGGCGCCCAACGGCATTTGGACTTACGGGATCGGAAGGGACAGCCCCGGCTCATGACGCTTAGGAACATCGCCATCATCGCCCACGTCGACCACGGCAAGACCACGCTCGTGGACTGCCTGCTGCGCCAGAGCGGCGCCTTCCGCGACAACCAGCAGGTCGCCGAGCGGGCCATGGACTACAACGAATTGGAGCGCGAGCGGGGCATCACGATCCTGGCCAAGTGCACCTCGGTGGTGTGGCGGGACACTCGCATCAACATCGTCGATACCCCCGGCCACGCCGATTTCGGCGGCGAGGTGGAGCGGATTCTCAGCATGGTGGACGGAGTCCTGGTGCTGGTGGACGCCGCCGAGGGCCCCATGCCCCAGACCAAGTTCGTCCTCGGCAAGGCCCTCAAGCTCGGCCTGCGCCCGATCGTGGTGGTGAACAAGGTGGACCGCTCGGATTCGCGGCCGGCGGCCGTCCACGACGAGATGTTCGACCTCTTCGCCGCGTTGGACGCGAGCGAGGACCAGCTCGATTTCCCGACCCTGTTCGCCTCGGCCAAGCAGGGCTGGGCGGCGGAAAAGCCCGAAGGCCCGAAAGACAACATGGCGCCGCTGTTCGACCTGGTGGTGCGCCACGTGCCCGCGCCCAGCGTCACGCCGGACTTGCCGTTTTCCATGCTGGTGACGACGCTCGAGAGCAATCCTTATCTCGGCCGGCTCCTCACCGGCCGCATCGAATCCGGCGTCGTGCGCCCCAACATGACCGTGAAGGCGTTGTCGCGCTCGGGCGAGGTTCTGGAACAGGGCCGCCTCACCAAGGTGCTGGCGTTCCGCGGGCTCGAGCGCCTGCCGGTCGAGGAGGCCCAGGCCGGCGACATCGTCGCCATCGCCGGGATGAGCAAGGCCACCGTCGCCGACACGCTGTGCGATCCCTCGGTCTTGATGCCCCTCTCGTCCCAGCCGGTCGATCCGCCCACGCTTTCGATGACGTTCTCGATCAACGACTCGCCGCTCGCCGGCCAGGAGGGCGACAAGGTCACCTCACGGATGGTGGGCGACAGGCTCATGCGCGAGGCGGAAGGAAACGTGGCTCTCCATGTGACGCCGGCCGCCGACCGCGGCGCGTTCGAGGTGGCGGGGCGGGGCGAATTGCAGCTTGCGGTTCTGATCGAGACCATGCGCCGCGAGGGGTTCGAGCTTTCCATCGGCCGGCCGCAAGTTCTCTACAAGACCGACCCCGAGACCGGCCAGCGCCTGGAGCCGATCGAGGAAGTGGTGATCGACGTCGACGAGGAATTCGCAGGCCCGGTGGTGGACAAGCTGTCCCAGCGCCGCGCCGAGCTGCGCGACATCCGCCCCACGGGCGGCGCCAAGCAGCGGATCGTGTTCCATGCGCCCTCGCGCGGGCTGATCGGCTATCACAATGAATTCATGACCGACACGCGGGGCACCGGCGTCATGAACCGGCTGTTCCACGGCTACGCGCCCTACAAGGGCCCGATCCCGGCGCGGCGCACCGGCACGCTGATCTCGACCGATTTGGGGACCGCGGTCACCTATACGCTGTGGTACCTGGAGGAACGCGGGCCCCTGTTCATCTACCCGGGCGAGAAGGTCTATCCCGGCATGATCATCGGCGAGAACGCGCGCGGCCACGATCTCGACGTCAACCCGACCAAGACCAAGCACCTGACCAACGTCCGCGCCTCGGGCAAGGAAGACGCGATCCTGTTGACGCCGCCCATCCGCATGACGCTGGAGCGCGCCATCACCTACATC
>JBAVNO010000047.1:0-9281 GCA_049691095.1 Alphaproteobacteria bacterium
GCGCGGCCCGCCGCGAGGGCAGCGGAAGCCGCGGGCGCGGCGGAGGGCGAGGCCGAGCGCACGCGGGCCGCGATTCTGGACAGCATCCGGGCGCTGATGATGATCCGCGCCTATCGGGTGCGCGGCCATCTCTACGCCGATCTCGATCCCCTCGGCCTCGAGGACCGCGCGAGCCACAGCGAACTGGAGCCCGAATCCTACGGCTTCACCGCCGCGGACTACGACCGGCGCATCTACATCCACAAGGTCCTGGGGCTCGAAACGCCGACCCTGCGCGAGATTATGGAGAAGCTCCGGCGCACCTATTGCGGCACCATCGGCGTCGAATTCATGCACATCCAGGATCCCGAGCAGAAGGCGTGGATCCAGGAGCGCATCGAGAGCACGGAAGGCGCGCCGCAATTCACGGCCGAGGAGAAGCGCGAGATCTACGGCCAGACCGTCATCGCCGAAAATTTCGAGCGCTTCCTCGATCGCAAATTCACGGGCACGAAGCGGTTCGGGCTCGACGGCGGCGAATCGATGATTCCGGCGCTGGAGCGGATTCTGCTCCGCGCCGCGGACCTGGGCGTCGAGGAAATTGTGCTTGGCATGCCGCACCGCGGCCGTCTCAACGTGCTGGCCAATTTCATGGGCAAACCGTTCGCCGCCATCTTCTCGGAGTTCCAGGGCGGAGCGGCCTATCCCCAGGACGTCCAGGGCTCGGGCGACGTGAAGTACCATCTGGGCACGTCCTCGGACCGCGCATTGAACGGCCATTCGGTCCATCTCTCGCTCACGGCCAATCCCTCGCACCTCGAGGCGGTCAATCCGGTGGCGCTCGGCAAGGTGCGCGCGAAACAGACCCGGCGCAACGCCAGGAACAGGACCCAGGACAGCCGCGAAAGGGTCATGTGCCTGTTGCTGCATGGCGACGCCGCATTTTCCGGCCAGGGGCTGGTGGCCGAAACCTTCGACCTTTCGGAACTGAAGGGCTATCGCACCGGCGGCACCATCCATTTCATCGTCAACAATCAGATCGGGTTCACGACCAGCCCCAGCTACTCCCGGTCTTCGCCCTATTGCTCGGACCTGGCCAAGGGCATCCAGGCCCCGATCCTCCATGTCAACGGCGACGACCCCGAGGCGGTGGTTTTCGCCGCCGGTCTGGCCATGGAGTTCCGCCAGCGGTTCAAGAAAGACGTCGTGGTGGACATGTTCTGCTATCGGCGCTTCGGCCATAACGAAAGCGACGAGCCGGCGTTCACCCAGCCCATCATGTACAGGGCGATCGCGGCGCACCCCACGACGCGCGAGCTTTACGCCGAGCGGCTGATTTCCGAAGGCGTGCTGACCAAGGACGAGGCCGACGCCGTGGTCGCCCGTCATCATCAGCGCCTGGAAGAAGCCTTGAGCGTCGCCAAGGCCTATCGTCCGAACAAGGCCGACTGGCTGGAGGGCTCCTGGACGGGCCTCGAGGCGGCGCGCGGCGAGGCGCAGTACGGCGACACCGTGGTGGCGAAAAAGACGTTGCGCGCCGTCGGCCTGAAACTGACCGAAACGCCCGAGTCCTTCCACGCCCACCCGAAGATCACCCGTCAGCTCGAGGCCAAGCGGGAGATGATCGAGAAAGGCACCGGCATCGATTGGGCGACGGCCGAGGCGCTTGCCATCGGCACACTGCTCGTCGAAGGAACCCCGGTTCGCCTGAGCGGCCAGGATTCGGGGCGCGGCACCTTCAGCCAGCGCCATGCGGTCCTGATCGATCAGGTTTCGGAAGACCGGTTCATCCCGCTCAACAATTTGGCCAAGGGACAAGCGCTGTTCGAGGTCATCGACAGCCCGCTGTCGGAAGCCGCCGTGCTCGGTTTCGAGTACGGCTACACCCTGGCCGAGCCCCACTCGCTGGTGATGTGGGAGGGGCAGTTCGGCGATTTCGCCAACGGCGCCCAGGTCATCATCGACCAGTTCATCACGTCGGGCGAATCGAAGTGGCTTCGCATGTCGGGCCTCGTCATGCTGCTGCCCCACGGCTACGAGGGCCAGGGGCCGGAACATTCCTCGGCCCGGCTCGAGCGCTATCTTCAGCTTTGCGCCCAGGACAACATCCAGGTCGCCAACTGCAGCACACCGGCGAGCTATTTCCACATCCTGCGCCGCCAGGTCAGGCGGCCGTTCCGCAAGCCGCTGGTGCTGATGACGCCGAAATCGCTGCTGCGCCACAAGCTGGCCGTGTCCACCCTGGACGAAATGGGACCGGACAGCGGATTTTTCCGGCTGCTGCTGGAAAACGAACAGGCGGTTCCCGACAAGGCGGTCAAAAAGGTGGTCCTGTGTTCGGGCAAGGTCTATTACGAACTCTATGAGGAACGCGCGCGCCGCGGCGACAAAGACGTCGCGATCATGCGCCTGGAGCAGCTCTATCCGTTCCCGTACCGCGCCTTGATCAAGGAGCTTTCGAGGTACAAGGATGCCGAGATCGTGTGGTGCCAGGAGGAGCCTCAGAACATGGGCGCGTGGACGTTCGTCGCGCCCCGGTTCGAAGAGGTGCTGGAGCGGATCGGCGGCGCGGCCAAACACGCGCGTTACGCCGGCAGGTCGGAATCGGCTTCGCCCGCGACCGGGCTTCACACCCGTCACGTGGAAGAGCAGAAGAAACTGGTCGCCGACGCGTTGGGCGGCTAGGGCCGGGCCGGCACGAGGGGTCCGCCCGGCGGGGGTAGCGAGGAGCATGCGATGATGACGGAAATCAAGGTGCCGGCCCTGGGGGAATCGGTCACCGAGGCCACGGTGGCGAAGTGGCTGAAAACGGTCGGCGATCCGATCGCGATCGACGATGCGCTGGTCGAGCTCGAAACCGACAAGGTGACGCTCGAGGTGTACGCCCAGACCGCGGGCATGCTGTCGGAAATCCTGGCCGATGACGGGGCCAAGGTCGCGGTGGGGAGCGTGCTCGGCACGATCAAGGAGAACGGCGTCGCCGGGGTCTCCAAACCTCCGGCGCGGACCGTCGCGATGCCGAAGACCGAGCCCGCGGCGAAGCCTTCCCCGGCCGGCGCGCCCGCGCCGTCCAGGACCGCGCCCTGCTCGCCGGCGGCGGCGCAGCTTCTGGCGCCCGCGGTGCGCAAGCTGGTGGACGACTACCGTCTCAACCCGGCGGCCATTCCGGCCACCGGCAAGGGCGGGCGGCTCACCAAGGCCGACGTTCTGGCCTATGTCGAAGCGCGAAAACCGGCCCCGGGCGAACGGCCGCAGATCTTTCCGGCGCCGGCGCCCGCCACAAGGCCGGCCCCCGCTCCCGCCGTAACGCGCGCTCCCGCGCCGGCAGGCGCGCCGCGCCCGCGCGAGGAACGGGTGCGGATGACGCAGCTGAGGAAAAGGATCGCCGAGCGCCTGAAGCAGGCGCAGAACACGGCCGCCATGCTCACCACCTTCAACGAGGCCGACATGACGGCGGTGCTCGCCGCCCGCGCCGAGTTCAAGGACACCTTCGAGAAAAAGCACGGCGTGAAGCTCGGCTTCATGTCGTTCTTCGTGAAGGCGGCCATCATCGCGCTCAAGGAAATTCCCTCGGTCAACGCCGAGATCGACGGCGACGAGATCATCTACAAGAACTATTACGACATCGGCGTCGCGGTGGGCACGCCCCAGGGGCTGGTGGTTCCCGTCGTGCGGGACGCCGACGCGCTTTCGTTCGCCGAAGTCGAAACCAAGATCAACGAGCTGGGCCAGCGCGCCCGCGACGGAAAGCTGACCATGGCCGATCTTACGGGCGGCACCTTCACCATTTCCAACGGCGGCATCTACGGGTCGCTGATGTCGACCCCGATTCTCAATCCGCCTCAATCGGCCATCCTCGGCATGCACAAGATCCAGCAGCGCCCGGTGGCGGTCGAAGGCAAGGTCGAGGTGCGGCCGATGATGTATCTCGCGCTCTCCTACGATCACCGCATCATCGACGGCCGCGAGGCGGTCACCTTCCTGGTGCGGCTCAAGGAGTGCATCGAGGACCCGAGCCGCATCCTGCTCGGCATCTAGGGGGCTTCCGTGGCGGGGGACACCGACCTCTACGATGTGGTCGTCATCGGCGCCGGGCCGGGCGGCTACGTCGCGGCCATCCGGGCGGCGCAGCTCGGCCTTTCGGTCGCGTGCGTCGACCGCCGCGCGAGTCTGGGCGGCACCTGCCTCAACGTCGGCTGCATTCCTTCCAAGGCGCTGCTGCAATCCTCCCACAAATTCGCCGAGGCCGCCCATGCGCTCTCCGCCCACGGGGTCAAGATCGGTGCGCCCAAGCTCGATCTCGCCGTCATGCTGGGGCGCAAGGACAAGGTGGTCAAGGATCTGACCGGCGGCGTCGCCTACCTGTTCAAGAAGAACAAGGTGACGCAGGTGACGGGATCGGCGCGCGTGCTTCACGCGGGCGCGGTGGAGGTGACGGCGGATAAGGGCAAGAAAAGCGTGCTCCGCGGCGCCAGCATCGTGATCGCCACCGGGTCCGAGTCGACTCCGTTGCCCGGCGTTGCGGTCGATGAGAAGAGGATCGTCTCCTCCACCGGAGCCTTGTCGCTTTCCGAAGTGCCCAAGCGCATGGTGGTGGTCGGCGGCGGCTATATCGGGCTCGAGCTGGGGTCGGTGTGGCGGCGGCTCGGGACCGAGGTCACGGTGGTCGAATTCCTGGACCGCATCGTGCCCGCGGCCGACCGCGAGATCGGGACGTTGCTGCAGCGCGCGCTGGAAAAACAGGGCCTCGTATTCCGCCTTTCCACCAAGGTCACGAAGGCGAAAGCCGGGAAATCGGGCGTCAATCTCACCGTCGAGCCCGCCGCCGGCGGCAAGCCGGAATCCTTCGACGTGGACGTGGTGCTGGTTTCCATCGGCCGCCGGCCGTTCACCGACGGGCTCGGCCTCAAGGAGGCGGGCGTCGAGATGGACAATCACGGGCGGGTTGTGATCGACGCCCAGTTCGAAACCAATGTGCCGGGAATCTACGCCATCGGCGACGTCGTCGCCGGGCCCCAGCTCGCCCACAAGGCGAGCGAGGAAGGGGTGGCGGTGGCCGAGATCATCGCCGGCGAATCGGGCCACGTGAACTACGACACCATTCCCGCCGTCGTCTACACCTTCCCCGAGGTGGCCTCGGTGGGGAAGACCGAGGAGGAGCTGAAATCCGCCGCCATCGCCTACAAGACCGGCAAGTTTCCCTTCACCGCCAACCCGCGCGCCCGCTGCAACGCCGAGACAGACGGGATGGTGAAGATTCTTTCGGACGCCAAGTCGGACCGGATCCTGGGCGTCCACATCATCGGCCCGGAGGCCGGCACCGTCATCCACGAGGCGGTGGTGGCGATGGAATTCGGGGCTTCGGCCGAGGACCTGGCGCGCATCTGCCACGCCCACCCCACTCTGAACGAGGCGGTGAAGGAAGCGGCGCTGGCCGTCGCCGGCCGGGCCATCCACATCTGAAACCTTCGACGGATTTCTTCCGGCGCGCGCCGGCTCACACCCTCTTGCCCGCGCGTGCGCGGGGGTGCGCCCGGGCATAGACTTCCGCCAGCCGCTCGCCGTCCACTTCGGTGTAGCGCTGCGTCGTCGTCAGCGAGGCGTGGCCCAACAGCTCCTGGATCGCCCGCAAGTCCGCGCCGCTGGAGAGCAGATGGGTGGCGAAGCTGTGGCGAAGCGCATGGGGCGTGGCGGTATCGGGCAGGCCGAGATAGGGCCTCACCTTGCGCATCTGTCTCTGCACCACGCCGGCCTGCAACCGTCCGCCCCGCGCGCCGACGAACAGCGGATCGTCAGGCCCGAGTGTAAACGGACAGACGGCCAGGTACCGGCCGACCGCCTCGCCCACCGCGGGCAGCACCGGCACCACCCGTTCCTTGCCGCCCTTGCCGCTGATGCGCAGCATGTCGCGAAACGGGACCGCCGAGCGCGTCATCGACAGCGCCTCGTCGATCCGCAGTCCGCAGCCGTAGAGAAGCGTCAGCACCGCGACGTCCCGCAAGCCCGTCCAGCGCTTCGAGGACATGTCGCCGACGCGGGCCGCCGCATCGGCCGCATCGGCGCG
This sequence comes from Alphaproteobacteria bacterium, assembly GCA_049691095.1. Classification (GTDB taxonomy): domain Bacteria; phylum Pseudomonadota; class Alphaproteobacteria; order DATDPM01; family DATDPM01; genus JBAVNO01. The sequence goes on from JBAVNO010000047.1 coordinate 6,044, forward strand.
CGTCAGCGGCTTCGGCACCGCGTGGGGCAGCTTGGGCGTGCGCAGCACGGAGGGCGCCGCATTGCGCGCCAACCCGTTGCGCTCCAGGAACCGGAAGAAGGAGCGGACCACCGAAAAGCCGCGGGCGGTGGAGGTGCGCTTGAACCCCGAGGCCGCGCGCTCGGCGAGGAAGGCGCGGAAGTCGGCGGCCGAGAGAGACTCGAGGTCGCGCAGGCTTTGTTCGCCGCCGGAATGCCGCGCCAGGAAGCGGAGGAAGGCGTGGATGTCCCGCCGGTAGGCGGCGACCGTGTGGCGCGAGGCGCGGCGCTCATCGGCGAGCCAGCCCAGCCATCGCTCCACGGCGTCCGCGAGCGCGCCGTCGACGGGAAGAGGAAGATCGGTCAGTCCGGCAGGTCCAGCCATGCCCGGACGCACAACTCCAGGACCCGGGCGAGGAAGCACAGAAGCTCGGTTCCCTGGCCGGGATGGAACATCTCGTCGCGGCGCGAGCCCAGCGCCAGGATGCCGACCGGCGCATGCGTTCCGAACTTGAGCCGCAACAGCGCGCTGGAGCGCACGAGCCCGGTGGCGCTGCCGAACAGGGCGCGCTCGCCCGGCCGGTTGCGGGTGAGTACGATGTCGCGCCCCATGCCGATCAACTCGTCGACCGCTCCGGGCTGCAGCGCGAACACGCCGCCGGCCACGGCGTGGGGAAGCGCGGTCTCCGCCACTTCCACGCACAGCGTCACCACGTCGAGGTCGAGGATGACCGCGAGATCGGTGGTCGCGACGTGCACGAGCTGCTGGAATTCGTTGGCGCCGAGAAGGGCCAGTGCCGCGTCGTGCACCCGCCTTTGGCCCGCCAGATTGTCGCGGCTGGTGATGACGAGGTCGCGGTTGTCGGCCTGCACGCCATCGAGATCCGCGCGCAGCCGTTCGATCATGAAGCTCTGGAAGTCGTAGATGTTGTTGCCGCTGCTGTACGAGGGCGGCGTCAACACGCGCAGCAATCCGGAATGACGGGCGAGGAAATCGGGGTGCCGGCGGAGAAACGACGCAACCGCCGCTTCGTCCGGCTCCGGCCGGCCGGCGTCTCCGTTGTCCGCGACGGTGCGCGTGATCGGGCCCTTTTCCTTCGACATTTTCCTCCCCGCCTGCGCCTCGCCGCCGAAGACGCGTTATCGCATCCGCGGCGCCGCACCCGTTGCCCATAGTACGGCGGCAATTGGTCGACTAGAGTGTACTCCATGCCAAGACCGGGCGCCAGTTCCGCCGCCGCCCGCGCGTCCTGCGAAAAGCCGGATGCCAGGGTTCGCGTCCTGCTTCCGTTACCGCTCGAAGGTCCGCTCGACTATGCCGCCCCGCCCGGGCAGACTTTCGCGCCCGGCGACCTGGTGGCGGTGCCGTTGGGCCACCGCGAGCGCATCGGCTGCGTGTGGGACGGCGCCGGAGAGGAGTCCGAATCCGTTGCCGAAGGGCGGCTGAAGGCGGTGGGCCGTCGGATCGACGCGCCGCCGCTCAATGCTTCCATGCGCCGGTTCGTGGAGTGGGTGGCGCGCTACACCTGCACGCCCGAAGGCGCGGTCCTCAAGATGGCGATCGGCGTGCCGGGCGCCTTCGAGCCGGAGCCGTCCGTGCGCGCCTACGCGCTCGCCGATGACGCCGACGGACTCGCAGGTTCGATCAAGATGACGCCGGCGCGCCGCCGGGTGATGGAGACGCTGCGTTCCGGTCCGCCGCGCTCGAGCGCCGAGCTCGCCCGCGAGGCCGGCGTGACGCCGGGCGTGGTGGCCGGGCTCGAAAAGGCGGGGGTGCTGGAAGTGGTGGAAGCGCGCCCGCCCGCGAACGTTCCCGCGCCGGACTGGCGCCGCCGCGGCCTCGACCTCTCGCCGGATCAGTGCGCCGCCGCCGACGTATTGGCGGAGAAGGTGAAGGCGGGGAAATTCTCGGTCACCCTGCTCGACGGCGTCACCGGCTCGGGCAAGACCGAGGTCTATCTCGACGCCATCGCCGCCGCGCTCGCGGACGGGCGACAGGTTCTGGTGCTGGTTCCCGAAATCGCGCTCACCGCCCAGTGGCTGGAACGATTCCGCGCCCGGTTCGGTGCGCCGCCCGTCGAGTGGCATTCGGAAGTGACCCCGGCTTCGCGCCGGCGCGCCTGGCGCCAGGTCGCGGAAGGGCGGGCGTCGGTGGTGGTGGGCGCACGTTCGGCGCTCTTCCTGCCGTTCTCGCGGCTCGGCCTCATCGTGGTGGACGAGGAACAAGACCAGTCCTTCAAGCAGGAGGAGGGCGTGATCTATCACGCCCGCGACATGGCCGTGGTGCGCGCCAGCATCGAGCGGATTCCCATCGTGCTGGTGTCGGCGACGCCGTCGCTCGAAACCATGACCAACGTGGAAAGCGGGCGCTACGCCCGGGTCCATCTGCCCGACCGGTTCGCCGGCGCCGCGATGCCCGTCATCGAGGCCGTCGACATGCGCCGCGACAAGCCGCCGCGCCAGCGCTGGCTTTCGCCCCGGCTTTGCGCCGCCCTGGCGGAAACGCTCGCGGCCGGCGAGCAGGCGCTGCTGTTCCTCAACCGGCGCGGCTATGCGCCGCTCACCTTGTGCCGGGCCTGCGGGCACCGCATGCAATGCCCGCACTGCACCGCGTGGCTGGTGGAGCACCGGCGCGAGCGGCGCCTTCGCTGCCATCATTGCGGATTCGAGACCGCGGAGCCCGAAGCCTGTCCGCGCTGCAACGAGGCGGGCCAATTGGCCGCCTGCGGCCCCGGGGTGGAGCGGCTGGCCGACGAAGTCGCGGCGCTGTTCCCGGAGGCCCGGGTCGGGGTGATGGCCAGCGACACGCTCGGCGGGCCCGGCGCGGCCCAGGACTTCATCCGCCGGATCGAGAACCGCGACTTCGACATCGTCATCGGCACCCAGATCGTGGCCAAGGGCCATCATTTTCCGATGCTGACGCTGGTCGGCGTCGTCGACGCGGACCTGGGCCTTTCCGGCGGCGATCTGCGCGCCGCCGAGCGCACCTTCCAGCTCCTGTCCCAGGTCTCGGGCCGGGCCGGGCGGGCCGAGCGGCCGGGACGCGTGCTGCTGCAGACCTATATGCCGGAGCACCCGGTGATCGCGGCGCTGGCAGCGGGCGACCGCGACGGTTTCTACGCCGCCGAGTCCGCGATGCGCCGCACGCTCGGCATGCCGCCGTTCGGGCGGCTGGCGGCCCTGATCGTTTCCGGCGCGGACGAGAAGGCGGTCATCGCCAC
>JBAVNO010000048.1:0-3298 GCA_049691095.1 Alphaproteobacteria bacterium
ACTACGGCTGCGGAGACCCCTCGCGTTACGTCCGCGAGGGCGAGAGCGTGCTGGACCTGGGCAGCGGCGGCGGCAAGATCTGTTACATCGCCTCCCAGATCGTCGGCCCCGCGGGCCGGGTGGTCGGGATCGACTTCAATCCGCCCATGCTGGAGCTGGCCCGTCGTCACCAGAAGGCGGTGGCCGAGCGAATCGGCTGGGACAATGTGAGCTTCCGCCGCGGCCGCATCCAGGATCTTCGCACCGATCTCGAGGCGCTGGAGGCGTTGATCGCCGGCCGTCCCCTCCGCTCTCTCGCCGACTACGAGGCGTTCGAATCCGAGCGCCGCGCCGTGGGCGAGCGGTCCCCCATGATCGCGGACGAGAGCGTGGACATCGTGCTCTCGAATTGCGTCCTGAACCTGGTGCGCCCCGAGGACAAGGCGCTGCTCTTCGCCGAGATGTACCGGGTGCTGAAGCGGGGCGGCCGGGTCGCGATCTCCGACATCGTCGCCGACGAGGAGGTCCCGGAGCACCTGCGCTCCGACCCGGAGCTCTGGTCCGGCTGCGTGTCCGGGGCGTACCAGGAGCGTGAGTTCCTGCGCGCGTTCGAAAACGCGGGATTCTACGGAATCACCATCGACAAGCGCGATCCCGATCCGTGGCAGACCATCGAGGGGATCGAGTTCCGGTCGGTCACCGTGGTGGCCTACAAGGGCAAGGAAGGCCCATGCCTCGAGCACAACCAGGCGGTCCTCTACAAGGGCCCGTGGCGCGAGGTGCGCGACGACGACGGCCACGTGCTGGAGCGCGGCGTGCCCACTGCCGTGTGCGACAAGACCCTCCGCATTTACACCTCCGAGCCCTACGGGGCGGACGTCTTCGCGATTTCCCCGCGCGTCGATATCCCGCTCGAGGAAGCGCGGCCGTTCGATTGCTCACGCACCGCCGTCCGTCACCCCCGCGAGACCAAGGGCCAGGACTATAAGGTCAGCACCGAGCCGGCGGGCGTCTGCTGCCCGGAGACGGAGTGCTGCTGACGGGGGTGCGGCGGCGATGCCGTCTCAATAGACCTCGTAGGCGATCAGGGTGCCGTCGTTCATCATCGGCACGATGAGGAGCTTCCGGTCCGGAAGGTAGGTCAGGTCGGCGCTGCCCTGGTGCAGCTTCAAAAGCTCCTTCACCGTTCCCGTGGGCGAGACGTGATAGAGCACGCCGGCCATCCAGTCGGTGACGAAATAATTGCCCTGCCCGTCCGGCTCCACCCCGTCCACGTTGCCGAATGGCTGCGGGCTCCCCAGATCCGTCACCTTGCCGTCGGTCATGGACACGGCGACCAGATGCCCGGGCGTCTTGGTGGCGAAGCCGTCGGTCATGACGCCCCATGAGCCCACGACCAGCCGGTCGTTTTCCACCAGCAGACCGTTGGGACTGGCGAGCTTCGGGTCCTTGACCCAAAGCCCGAGCCGCCCGTTTTCGAGCCGGTAGATGGCGTCGTCCATCATGTCGGAGACATAGACTCGGCCCTTGGCGTCGATGGCCACGTCGTTGAGGAACTTGGCGGCGGGAACCTGATAGCGTTTGACCGTCTTGTCGGCGATGTTGATATCCACCACGGCGTCGATGTCGGCGGCATAGAGGTGGCCGCCGTATACACCCAGGCCCTTGGGCGCATTGAGGCCCCCGACCCACACCAGGTCGAGCACCTTGCCGTCGAGTCCGACCCGGGAGATGAATCCGTTGCCGTCCTTGTCGCTCGGATTGCCATCGATGTTGGAGACGTAGAGCACGTCGTTCTTGGGATCCAGCACCACCGATTCCGGCTGCTTGAACCCGCTCGCGGTCCACAGGCGCGTGAGTTGCACCGTGGGCAGCGGCGCTTGTTTCACCTCCTTCTTCTGGGCATCGCAAGCGGTCGCGATCACAGCGAGGGCGAAGCACAGGGTGATACCGGCGATTTTCGCGTTCACGGCGAGGCTCCTTTGTCTGGGCAGGGAACTGGCGGCGGCACAACCGCGCGGGCGAAAGGTAGCCGATTGTCGCCCCGATGCCAAATCCGGCGGGGCTCAGGCCCGAATGCGATCATGAAGGCGCTCCGCATGTCCCGCGACCCGCGACTTGATTGCCGTCGCGCCATTTGTTGACAGGCAATCACGCGTCCTCCGACAATGCTCCGCGGACCTTCGCCACGCCCTGCGGCGTCGCGTTTCGAGAAGGAGTCGGACATTGCCGATGGATGTGGACGAAATCCTCGACCTTCACCGCCGCTGGCTCAAGAACCCGAAAGACGGAAGGCGCGCCGATCTGGTGGGCGCCAATCTTCAGGCCGCCGCCCTCAAAGGTGCCAATCTGCGGGAAGCGGACCTGCGCGAAGCCGACCTGACGGGCGCGAACCTTGCGGGCGCGAACCTGGCGGGCGCCAATCTGACCGGCGCGATCTTGAAGGACGCGGACCTCCAGGGCGCCGATCTCTCCCGCGGCGATCTCTCGAACGCCGATTTGCGGGGTGCGCGTCTGATCGCGGCAAATCTAGACGGAACAGACGTTTGGCGGGCGAACCTCATGGGTTGCATCATCTCGGCGAAGGCCCTGCATGGGGCGCTCGGCTGCCGGTCGCGCTGAGGCCGCGGGCGCATGAAACCCCGGGCCCGGAGCGAGGCCGACGTCGAGATCCTGGAGAAGACCGAGGCCTACCGCGGCTATTTCCGGGTCGACCGCTACCGACTGCGTCACCGGCTCCATGACGGGAGCTGGAGCGCGCCGATCACCCGCGAGGTATTCGAGCGCGGTCACGCCGCGGCGGTTCTCCCCTACGATCCAAAACTCGATTCCGTGGTCCTGATCGAGCAGTTCCGCATCGGCGCCTTCGCCGCCGGCAGACCCCCGTGGCTGCTCGAAATCGCGGCCGGCATCATCGAGGCCGGGGAGAACGCGGAACAGGTGGTGCGGCGCGAGGTGCAGGAAGAGGCCGGGTGCGAGGTGGGCGAGCTGGTCAAGGTCGCGGACTACCTGGTCAGTCCCGGCGGCACGTCGGAATGTGTGACCATCTTCTGCGGCCGGGTCGACGCGTCGAATGCCGGGGGAATCCACGGCAAGGCCGAGGAGCACGAGGATATCCGCGTCGTCGTGGCGCCGTTCGCCGAGGCCAAACAGCGTCTCGACCAAGGGGCCATCGACAACGCGGCGGCGCTCATTGCGCTGCAATGGCTGGCGCTGCACCGGGACGAGCTGCGCGCCCGGTGGCTCGCCGGTCAGGCCGGCACGCCGGTGCCGTAGCCGCGGCTCGCGGCCACCAGTGCGCGGGTGAACGGCTCCGCTC
>JBAVNO010000049.1:0-1560 GCA_049691095.1 Alphaproteobacteria bacterium
GGCTATACAGCCACCAGTTCAACTGTTGGAGCAACATTTGCATGGACAAGGGCAGTGGTAGTTGGAATAGCCAATGGTGCAGGAGCAGGAGCAACGGCTCTTATCAATGAATCGCTGGATAATACCACCACGGCTCCTGTTGCTGTGACATATATTATAACTCCGAGCTATGCCGGATGTCCGGGAACTCCATTTAACCTTGTGGTTACTGTTAATCCGACTCCGACCTTGTCGAGTTCTCTCACCCCTGCTGATGTTTGCAGTAATACGGCATTTAGCTATATTCCGACAAGTGCCACTGCCGGGACTTCATTTAACTGGACCAGGGCAGTTGTGGCAGGCATAACACCTGCAGGACCAACTTTTGGACCCAATAATCCTAATGAAACACTTGTGAATATTACATCGGCACCTATTGCCGTAACATATCAGTATACTCTTACAGCAAATGGTTGCAGCAATGTTCAGAATGTTGTAGTTAATATTAAGCCGGAACCAGTAGGAAGCAATGATGCTACCACCTTATGCAGCGGTAATGCACTGAATTATAGTCTGCAGGGTAATATCGACGGAAACAATGCAGTGCCGAGTGTATTCACATACTCAGTCACCTCAAGCGATCCTGGTAATGTACCGCCTGAAGCTGACCGCATTATTCCATCTAATAGCCCGATATCCCATACTTATATTAATACAACAGGGACTATAGTCACAGTAATTTATACAATTACCCCGGTTAGTAATCCTGGCGGTTGTACCGGAGCCGACTTTACCTTTACAGTAACTCTTGGTGCACAACCGGTTCTTGATCCGAACCTTAATAAATTTGCATGTAGCAATGAACCTATTGGGTTGATACTTAAAGAAGCGCCTTTGAGCGTTGTGCCAACAGATTATGATATACTGGATGTTACATATCCTGCAGGACTAACTCCTGATGCAGGGAATGTTCCACACCCGTCTTCAACAACTCTGGCAAATTATCTGTCGAATGATAAATTTACCAATACTACAACAGGTAACCTTAATGTTACATACCGTGTACAACCGAGGGTGGGAACGGACTGTATAGGAAATCCAGTTGATATCATTGTTACTGTTCGTCCTCCTGTTACGGGAGGTGTGTTATCAGGGAATACATCTATTTGCTATAACACCGATGCACCGGTTATTACTAATTTAATATTAGCATCAGGCGGCGACGGCGTAATTACTTACAGCTGGTATTACACAGAAAATATGGCAGCTGTTCCCGGAGACCTCAACTGGATATTAATCGGCGGGGAAAATGGTTCAGATTATGACCCCGGAGTTCTTATTAATCCGACAAAATTTATAAGGAAAGCAAACGATGGATCGTGTGTTGCAGTAGCTTATTCAAACCCGATAACCATAAATATTAATCCGCTACCGATAACTTCCGATATTGAAGGGGAATCGATAATCTGTGAAAATGCCATTAATGAAGTCTACCAGATTAAAACACCCAGGACCCCTGGCTCTACTTATACCTGGACCGTTCCTCCTTCACTAACTATCACATCCCCTCAAGGATTATAT
>JBAVNO010000050.1:0-5654 GCA_049691095.1 Alphaproteobacteria bacterium
GTACAAGCATCGGCCGATACCGCATCAATGCCCTGGGGAGCGCTTGCGGGAGCCGGGGGTCGGGGCAAGCGGCACTTTCACGTCACGGGCGCCTGTGGCGCCGTTCGCTTTTGGGGCGCTTTGCGCCTAAATATTGACTCATGCAGACATCGAACGACATCCGGGCCGCCTTCATCGACTTCTTCGCCCGCCACCGCCATGAGGTCGTGCCGTCGGGCCCGCTCGTGCCCCATAACGACCCCACGCTGCTGTTCACCAACGCGGGCATGGTGCAGTTCAAGAACCTGTTCACCGGGGTCGAGACCCCGCCCTACAAGCGTGCCGTCACCAGCCAGAAGTGCGTGCGCGCCGGCGGCAAGCACAACGACCTCGACAATGTGGGCTACACCACCCGCCACCACACGTTCTTCGAGATGCTGGGGAATTTCTCCTTCGGCGACTATTTCAAGGACGTCGCCATCGAGCTCGCCTGGCAACTCATCACCAAGGAGTTCGCGATTTCCAAGGACCGGTTGATCGTGACGGTCTATGCCGACGACGACGAGGCCTTCGGCCACTGGCGCCGCATCGCCGGCCTGCCCGAGAGCCGCATCGTGCGGATCGGCACCGCCGATAATTTCTGGTCCATGGGCGAGGTCGGCCCCTGCGGCCCCTGTACCGAGATCTTCTACGACCACGGACCGGATTTCATGGGCGATCCGCCCGGCCCCGACGCCGTGACGGGTGACCGCTGGGTCGAGATCTGGAACCTGGTGTTCATGCAGTACAACCAGACCGAGGACGGAAAGCGGGAGAACCTGCCGCATCCCTCGGTGGACACCGGGATGGGGATCGAGCGCCTGGCCGCCGTGCTCCAGGGCGTCCACGACAATTACGACACCGACATCCTGCGCGCGCTGGTGCTGGCCTCGGCCGAGCTCACCGGGACCGCGCCCGACGGGCCCCAGGCCGTGTCCCACCGGGTCATCGCCGACCATCTGCGCTCGGTCTGCTTCCTGATCGCCGACGGCGTGCTGCCGTCGAACGAGGGCCGCGGCTATGTGCTGCGCCGGATCATGCGCCGCGCCATGCGCCACGTGCACATCCTGGGCTGCCGCGAGCCGGCGATGTGGCGGCTCGTGCCCACGCTGGTGTCGCAGATGGGCCAGGCCTTCCCCGAGCTCATCCGCGCCCAGGCCCTGGTGACCGAGACCTTGAGGCTCGAGGAAACCCGGTTCAAGCAGACGCTGGAGCGCGGGCTCAAGCTCCTGGAGGAGGAAACGGCGCGGCTGGGCGCAAAGCAGGCGCTGCCCGGCGCGGTCGCGTTCAAGCTCTACGACACCTTTGGATTCCCGCTCGATTTGACCGAGGACGTGCTGCGGGCCCAGGGAAGGGGCGTCGAGACCGCGGGGTTCGACAAGGCGATGGAGCGCCAGCGCGCCGAGGCTAGGGCCGCCTGGGCCGGGTCGGGCGAGACCGCGACCGAGAAGATCTGGTTCGAGATCCGCGAGCGGGCGGGGGCCACCGAGTTCCTGGGCTACGCCCACGAGGTCGCCGAGGGCGAGATCGTGGCGCTGGTCAGCGAGGGCCGCGAGGTGGGTGAGATCGGCCCCGGCACCGAGGCGATGGTGGTCGCCAACCAGACGCCGTTCTACGGCGAATCGGGCGGGCAGCAGGGCGACATCGGCGCCATGTTCGGCGAGCACGAGACCGAGTTCGCCGTCACCGACACCCAGAAGAAGCTGGGCAACCTCATCGTCCATGTCGGCAGGCTCACGCGCGGGAAACTCAAGCTCGGCGACATCGTCGAGATGCGCGTCGACGGCACGCGCCGCACGCGGCTCCGCGCCAACCATTCCGCGACCCATCTGGTGCACGAGGCGCTGCGCCGGCAATTGGGCCAGCACGTGACGCAGAAGGGCTCGCTGGTGGCGCCCGAACGGCTGCGGTTCGATTTCAGCCACCCCAAGTCCCTGTCGGCGGAAGAGCTCGAGGCCATCGAGGCCGAAGTGAACCGGCGCATACGGGCCAACAACGACGTGGTGACGCGCTTCATGACGCCCAAGGAGGCGGTGGACCAGGGCGCGCTCGCTCTGTTCGGGGAAAAATACGGCGACGAGGTGCGCGTCGTCTCCATGGGCGGCGACACGGGAAGCGGGGGGCACGAACGGTTCTCGGTCGAGCTCTGCGGCGGAACCCACGTGCGGCGCACCGGCGACATCGGCCTGTTCAAGATCGTGGGCGAAAGCGCGGTGGCGGCCGGCGTGCGCCGGATCGAGGCGCTGACCGGCGATGGCGCGCTCGCTTATCTCGACGAGCAGGAGGATCGCCTACTCCGGGCCGCGAGCGCCCTCAAGGTGGCGCCCGCCGACGTGCCGGAGCGCGTCGCCGCGCTGATGGAGGAGCGGAAGAAGCTGGAGCGCGACCTGGCCGAGGCCCGGCGCAAGCTCGCGAGCGGCGGCGGCGAGGCCAAGGGCCCATCCACCAAGGACGTGGGCGGCGTGAAGCTGGCGGCGCGCGTGCTCTCCGACGTTCCCGCCAAGGAGCTCAAACCAATGGCCGACGAGATCAAGAAGCAGATCGGCTCGGGCGTGGTGGCCCTGGTCTCGGTCGCCGACGGAAAGGCCTCGCTGGTGGTCGGCGTGACCGACGACCTGACGGCGCGCATCAGCGCCGTCGATCTGGTGAAGATCGGCTCCGAGGCTCTGGGCGGCAAAGGCGGCGGCGGCCGCCCCGACATGGCCCAGGCCGGCGGCCCCAACGCCGCGGCAGCCGAGCAGGCCGTTGCCGCCATCGAGAAGGCGCTGGCCGAAAAGGCGGGCGCGGCGTGACTATTTCGAACGGGTTAATTGCTAGAATTAAAGAGTTAGCCACGCAGTGGCGTCCTTACGCGCCCCACTCATGGGCACCAGAACAGGCCTTGCAGGAGGTCGAGATGGTTCGGCGCCTCTCTGAGGCCATGGGATCGAACGAGGACCCGTTCTTTAGAGACTTGAGAAAGTTCCTGCACCCTTCGGGCAAGACGGAGCCGCCAGACGTGACCGCAAAGGATCGCAACGGCTCGTCCGTAGCGTTTGAAGTAAGGGAGCTTGTCGATCAACGTGCCATTGAAGAAAACGTCCGAAGATTCCGCCGTAACAACCGTCGGCCTTCGATAGTGCGCGTGGGCAGTCGGGTCGAGCATATCTGGACTCAGGTTTATCGTTCCTGGACTCCCGCGACCGTATTGGATGAACTAAGAGGTATTATCGCAGATAAGGAAGATAAGCTACGAGGAGCGAAACGGCGGGGTGTGTGTTTCGATCAATTTGATCGAGTCATTCTCGTAATTCATACTGGCGAACCTGATCTGGATCCCGATCGTTATATCGAGGTCGTCCGGGAGCATCTATTCGCGCGCCCGGAACATGTGCATGAGGCCTACCTAGTGTTTTCTTATTCGCCGGCTTCCCAAGGATATCCGTACGCGGCCCTGCGATTCGAGTAACGCCAGTTCCCGCGACGGGCGCTTTGTTCCCCTCTCCCCCTGGGGGAGAGGGCCGGGGTGAGGGGTAGCGGCCCTGCGCGCCTGAAAATCATCGAGCCGGCTCGCGCGCCGGCTCAGGCCGCGAGCTTCATCGCCCGTTTCAGGTTCTCGTCCAGCTTGTCGAGGAACCCGGTGGTCGTGAGCCACGCCTGATCGGGGCCGATCAGGAGCGCCAGGTCCTTGGTCATGAACCCGGCCTCCACCGTATCCACGCACACCCTCTCCAGCGTCTCGGCGAAGCGCGCCACCTCGGGCGTGCCGTCGAACTTGGCCCGGTTGGAGAGCCCCCGCGTCCAGGCGAAGATCGAGGCGATGGGGTTGGTCGAGGTCTGGCGGCCCTTCTGGTATTCGCGATAGTGGCGCGTCACGGTGCCGTGGGCGGCTTCCGCCTCCACCGTCTTGCCGTCGGGGCAGACCAGCACCGAGGTCATGAGGCCCAGCGAGCCGAAGCCCTGGGCCACGATGTCCGACTGCACGTCGCCGTCGTAGTTCTTGCACGCCCATACGAAGCCGCCGCTCCACTTCAGGGCGCAGGCAACCATGTCGTCGATCAGCCGGTGCTCGTAGGTGAGGCCCGCGGACTTGAACCGGTCGGCGAACTCGGCGTTGAACACCTCCTGGAAGATGTCCTTGAAGCGGCCGTCATAGGCCTTGAGGATGGTGTTCTTGGTCGAAAGGTAGACCGGCCATTTGCGGTCGAGTCCGTAATTGAAGCACGAACGGGCGAAGCCGCGGATCGACTCGTCCTCGTTGAACATTCCCATCGCCACACCCGCGCCGGGAAAATCGTGCACGTTGTAAGATGTGGGCGCGCGTCCGTCGGCCGGCGTGAAGGTGATCGTGAGCCGGCCCGCGCCCGGCACGCGGAAATTGGTGGCATTGTACTGGTCGCCGAAGGCGTGACGGCCGATGACGATGGGCTGCGTCCACCCCGGAACCAGCCGCGGCACGTTGCGGCAGATGATGGGCTCGCGGAACACCGTTCCGTTGAGGATGTTGCGGATGGTGCCGTTGGGCGAAGGCCACATCTTCTTGAGGCCGAACTCCTTCACCCGCGCCTCGTCGGGCGTGATGGTGGCGCATTTGACTCCGACGCCGTGACGCTTGATGGCGTTGCCGGCCTCGGTCGTCACCTTGTCGTCGGTGGCATCCCGGTTCTCGATCCCGAGATCGTAATAGTCGAGCGCGATGTCGAGATAAGGCAGGATCAGCTTGTCCTTGATGAGCTGCCAGATGATCCGGGTCATCTCGTCGCCGTCGATGTCGACGATGGGATTCTTCACCTTGATCTTCGTCATCCAAGTCTTCCTCTATTCTCGTCCCGCGGCGCGCCGGTTGGCGGCGCAGAAGATACCATTGCCCGAAAGGTGCGCAAACGGCGTCGTCGCCCCGCCCCGGCCCTCAGATGCGCGCCGGCCGCGGCACGATGACCGCTTCGGGCGCCCCCGCCAGCGCACCGAGAACGTCCTCGGGCCGCGAAACGACGGAAAAGAGCGCCCGCACGTCGTCGTTCGCGAAACCCTCGGCGATGACGTCGTCGACCAGCGACAGAAGCGTGGTCCAGTACCCCTTCACGTCGACGATGACGATCGGCTTGTCGTGAAGGTGAAGCTGTTTCCAGGTGATGATCTCGATGGTTTCGTCCAGCGTGCCCAAGCCCCCCGGAAGCACCACGAACGCATCCGACAGCTCGAACATCTTGTGTTTGCGCTCATGCATGCTGCTCACGACGATGAGCTCGGTCAGCGCCGCGTGCCCCGCTTCGATATCGACCAGGAATTGCGGGATGACGCCCACCACCGTGCCGCCGGCGGACAGCGCCGCGTCGGCCGTCACGCCCATCAGGCCGACATCGCCGCCGCCGAACACCATCCGGGTGCCGCTTTCCGCGAGCAGGCGGCCGAGCCGGGCGGCAGCCTCGCGATAGACGGGGTCGGTCCCGGTGTTCGAGCCGCAATAGACACAAATCGATCGGGCCTTGATCATCACGTCCCCTAAGGTTCGGCGCCGGAGCGGGATCATGCGGCACCCGCGCCGCGCGAAGGTCCGGCCGTGCCGGCGCAGGGGCTCGAAACTAAACAAAACCCGCGCCCGCGCCAAGGCCGATGCGCGAGCCGGCCGCCGCCACGGGATTCATGCGGCGCATCCG
>JBAVNO010000051.1:0-25630 GCA_049691095.1 Alphaproteobacteria bacterium
GATTTTCGCATTATCCGACCGCCAATCAAGCGAAGAAGGCCCGCCCGGAGCCCCGCGCCCCGCCTTGGAAACGGGGGCAACGGCGGGTGGGGCGGGGGATGAGATGGGCGCCGCGGCCGAGGATCAGGGGCGGGGCTTCCAGCCCGTGGCGCCGCCCCGGCCGCTTCCCGCCCTCGATCTCACCGACGCGGCGGGCCAACCCGCCGGGCTTGACGCCTACCGCGGCAAGGTGGTGCTGGTGAACTTCTGGGCCACGTGGTGCGGGCCCTGCGTGGAGGAGCTCCCCGCCCTTTCGCGCCTTCAGGCGCGGCTATCGGGCCCCGATTTCACCGTGATCGCCGTCTCGGGCGACCGCACGGGACCCGAGGCCGTCACCCCGTTCCTGGGTCAGCACGGCATAACCGGTCTTCCGGTCCTCTACGACCGGACGCTCGCATCGGGGCGCGCATTGCACGTCACGGGCCTGCCCACCTCCATCCTGCTCGATCGCGACGGGCGCGAGGTGGGGCGCGTGCTGGGGACTCTGGATTGGGATTCGCAGGCAGCCGTGCGCCCGATCGAGGACGCGATCAAGGGCCGTGCGCCCGAAAGCGGTTAGCGCGTCGGGATCGGCTTTTCGCCCGAATAGTCGTAGAAGCCGCGGCCGACCTTGCGGCCCAGCCATCCGGCCTCGACATATTTCACCAGCAGAGGACAGGGCCGATACTTGCTGTCGGCCAGCCCTTCGTAGAGGACCTGCATCACCGCCAGGCACACGTCGAGCCCGATGAAGTCGGCCAGCTCCAGCGGGCCCATGGGATGGCGGCCGCCCAGCTTCATGGCGGTGTCGATGGCCTCCACCGAGCCCACGCCTTCGTAGAGCGTGTAGACCGCCTCGTTGATCATGGGCTGGAGGATGCGGTTGACGATGAAGGCCGGGAAGTCCTCGGCGACCGCCGGCGTCTTGCCGAGCTGCATGGTGAGTGCGCGCACGGCCTGGAACGTCGCATCGTCGGTGGCGATCCCGCGCACGAGCTCCACGAGCTCGATGACGGGGGCCGGATTCATGAAATGCATGCCCATGAACCTGGCGGGCCGGTCGGTCGCGGCCGCCAGCCGGGTGATCGAAATCGACGAGGTGTTGGAGACGATGATGGCGTCGGGCTTCAGGTGAGGGCAGAGCTTGCGGAAGATGCCCTTCTTCAGGTCCTCGTTCTCGGTCGCGGTCTCGATCACCAGATCGCAGTCCTTGAACATCTTGTAGTCGAGGCCGGTGGTGATCCGCTTCAAGGCGCCAGCGCGGTCGGCGGGTTTGAGAGCCCCGCGCTTCGCCATCCGCGCGGTGTGCTCCTTGATCGCCTCCATCGCCTTGGCGAGATGGGGCTTGTCGACGTCGGTGAGCGCCACGTCGAACTTCGCGGTGGCGCAGACCTGCGCGATGCCCGTCCCCATCTGGCCCGCGCCGATGACTCCGATTTTCTTGATCATGACCGCAGTTCTCCTGTCCGCGCCGCTCAGGCGGCCGCGATCTTGTCGAGTTCGGCCGAAAGTTCCGGCAGGGCCTGGAACAGGTCGGCGACCAACCCGTAATCGGCGACCTGGAAGATCGGCGCTTCCTCGTCCTTGTTGATGGCGACGATGACCTTGCTGTCCTTCATGCCGGCCAGATGCTGGATGGCTCCGGAAATTCCCACCGCGATGTAAAGCTCGGGGGCGACGATCTTTCCCGTTTGGCCGACCTGATAGTCGTTGGGGACGAAGCCCGCGTCCACCGCCGCGCGCGACGCGCCGACCGCCGCGTTGAGTTTATCCGCGATCTTCTCCAACAGGTGGAAATTCTCGCCGCTCTGGAGCCCGCGGCCGCCCGAGATCACCACCCGCGCGCTGGTCAGCTCCGGGCGGCTCGAATCGCTCAGCTGCTGGCTCACATAGCGCGAGGCGCCGGTATCGGCGGCCGGGGCGATGGCCTCGATCGGCGCCGCGGCGGCGCCGGCCTTGGCCTTCTCGAACGCGGTCGCGCGCACGGTGATGACCTTCACCTTGTCGCCCGACCGGACCGTGGCGATGGCGTTGCCGGCGTAGATCGGGCGGCGGAAGGTGTCGGCGGAGACGACGGCGATGATGTCGGAGATCTGCGCCACGTCGAGGAGCGCTGCGACCCGCGGCATGACGTTCTTGCCGAAGGTGGTGGCCGGCGCCAGCACGTGCGAAAACCCGTCGGCCTTCGCCGCCACCAGCGCGCCCAGATTCTCGGCCAAGGGATGCGCGTAGCGCGGATCGTCGGCGAGCCAGACCTTGCCCACCCCCTCGATGCCGGCCGCGGATTGCGCAGCGCCGCCGCAGTTCGACCCCGCCACCAGGACGGTGACCGGCGCATCGGATGCCTTGCGCGCCGCGGTGACGGTGGCGAGCGTCGCCGGCTTGACGGCGGCGTTGTCGTGTTCGGCGATGACGAGAGCGCTCATCGGAACAATCGCCTCAGATCACTTTCGCTTCTTCGTGGAGGCGGCGCACCAGGTCGGCGACGCTCGCCACCTTGATGCCGGCGGAGCGCTTGGGCGGCTCCTCGACCTTGAGGGTCGTAAGCCGGGGCGTCACCGAAACGCCCAAGGCCTCGGGCGTCAATTCCTCGATCGGCTTCTTCTTGGCCTTCATGATGTTGGGAAGCGAGGCGTAACGCGGCTCGTTCAACCGCAAATCCGTGGTCACGACGCCGGGCAATTTGAGGGCCACGGTCTCGAGCCCGCCGTCCACTTCGCGCGTCACTTCCGCGCCGTCGGCGTTGAGCGAAAGTTTGGAGGCGAATGTCCCCTGTGGCCAGCCCAGCAGCGCGGCCAGCATCTGTCCGGTCTGGTTGCAGTCGTCGTCGATCGCCTGCTTGCCCAGGACGACGAGGGAAGGGTTTTCCCGCTCGACGATCGCCTTCAGGAGCTTGGCGACGGCCAGCGGCTCCAGGCTGGCGTCGGTCACCACATGGATCGCCCGGTCGGCGCCCATGGCGAGAGCGGTGCGCAGAGTCTCCTGGCATTTCGCTTCGCCGGCGGTGAAGGCCACCACCTCGGCGACCGCGCCCTTCTCCTTCAGGCGCACCGCCTCCTCGACCGCGATCTCGTCGAACGGGTTCATGGACATCTTGACGTTGGCGAGATCGACGCCCGAGCCGTCGGGCTTGACGCGGATCTTCACGTTGTAGTCGACGACGCGCTTGACGGCGACGAGAACCTTCATCGGCGGCCCTGCAAACTTTCAGATGGTTCGATGAATCGAACCGTCCCCAACCCCGCCGCGTTCGCGCCCGCAGAAGAGGCGCGTTCGCGGTTGCGGAAAATAACACACTAAGGACAGTGGGATGTCAACGCCCGCAGCACCCCGGGAGGGGCGCAAATGGCCGCGGCGCTTAACGATTTGCGCCCGGGCGCCACAACACGTCGGCGCGCCCGCGGTCGTTGAGGAACCGCGCCAGCACGAACAGGTGATCCGAAAGCCGGTTCAGGTACTGCAAGGCGAACGGATTGACGCTTTCGTCCTCCGCGAGCCGGGCCAGCAGGCGCTCGGCGCGGCGCACCACCGTGCGCGCGAAATGGAGATAGGCGGCGGCAGGCGATCCGCCGGGAAGGACGAAGGAGTCCAGGGGTTGAAGCTCCGCGTTCATGTTGTCGATCTCCTGCTCCAGGCGGCGGACCTGGCTCTCGACGATGCGCAGCCGCTCCCCCTTGGCGGCCTTGCGCGGCGCCTTCGGTTTTTCGGGGAAACACAGATCGGCGCCGAGGTCGAACAGATCGTCCTGGATGCGGCGGAGCATCCGATCCGCCTCGCCCTGCGTGTGCTGGCGGGCGAGCCCGACGGCGGCATTGGCCTCGTCCACCGTGCCGTAGGCCTCGACGCGCAGGTCGTGCTTGGCGACCCGTGCGCCGTCGCCGAGCGAGGTCTTTCCCTTGTCGCCGCCGCGGGTATAGATGCGAGTGAGCCTGACCATCGGTTTCGGCCGCCGCGATGGATCAGGGCGCGCCGGCGCCGTAGTGGCGGCCGAGCCACAGGAAAATTCCGAACAACAGCACCGCCAGGGCCTGGAACGCGACCCGCATGCGCATGAGCTTGTTGGAATTGCGTTTGTCGAAGGCGCCGCCCCGCAGCATCGAGACGACCCCGACGGCGAGCACGGCGACGGTGGCCGCCATGGCGGCGATGATGAGATAGGGCAGGACGTGGCCTAGGAACTGCATCATCGAGATATAATGCCCGGGCCCGCCCGCCACCAGGGGAAACCCGGCCGGCGGGGTCGGGCTTGCCGGCTAGCCGCGGCCGAGCAAGCCCCGCGCGATGACCTGGGCCTGGATCTCGGCCGCGCCCTCGAACACGTTGAGGATTCGGGCGTCGCACATCACGCGGCTGATCGGGTATTCGAGCGCGTAGCCGTTGCCGCCGTGGATCTGCAGCGCGTTGTCGGCGGAGGCCCAGGCGACGCGGGCCGCCAGCAGCTTGGCCATGCCGGCCTCGATGTCGCAGCGGCGCTCGGAATCCTTTTCCCGCGCCGCGAAATAGGTGAGCTGGCGCACCACCATGGTCTCGACCGCCATCCACGCGATCTTCCCGGAGATGCGCGGGAAGCTGAAGATGGGCTTGCCGAACTGCACCCGTTCTTCCGCGTATTTGAGGCCGATCTCGAGCGCCGCCTGGGCCACGCCCACGGCCCGGGCCGCGGTCTGGATGCGCGCCGACTCGAAGGTCGCCATCAGCTGCTTGAAACCCTGGCCCTCGACGCCGCCCAGGAGATTACCGGCCGGCACCTCGAAGCCGTCGAAGGCGATCTCGTATTCCTTCATGCCGCGGTAGCCCAGCACCTCGATCTCGCCGCCGGACATGCCCTTGGCGGGGAAGGGATCGGCATCGGTCCCGCGCGGCTTCTCGGCCAGGAACATGGAAAGGCCCTTGTAGCCGGGCTGGTTGGGGTCGGTGCGGGCCAGGAGCGTCATCAGGTCGGAGCGCGCGCCGTGGGTGATCCAGGTCTTGGCGCCCCGGACGCGGTAGACGTCGCCCTCGCGCACGGCCCGCGTGGTGAGGCTGCCCAGGTCGGAGCCCGTGTTGGGCTCGGTGAAGACGGCGGTGGTCAGCACCTCGCCCGACGCGATCCTGGGGAGCCAGGTCTTCTTCTGCTCCTCGGTGCCGCCGAGACGGATGAGCTCGGCCGCGATCTCGGCCCGGGTTCCCAGCGACCCGACGCCCAGGAATCCGCGCGAAAGTTCCTCGGTCACCACGCACATGGCGATCTTGCCCATGCCGAGCCCGCCGTACTCCTCGGGCACCGCAAGCCCGAACACGCCGAGCTCCGCCATCTGCCGGAGGATCTCGATCGGGATCAGCTCGTCCTTCAGGTGCCATTCGTGGGCGTGGGGGAGCACCTGGTCCTCGACGAACCGGTGCATCTGGTCGCGCACCAGCTCCAGCGTCTCGTCTTCGAGTGCGAGCTGGCCGAAATGCCCCTGGGCGATGAAGGTCGCGACGCGGGCGCGCACCTCCGCCGTGTTGCCCTGGGCGGTGAGGCGCAAAACGGCGGCCGAGCGGAATGGGGACACGTCGCCCTCGGAAAGGCCGAGGTCGGCGGGACGCACGATCTCGACCTGGCTCATGGCGATGCCGCCGGTCATCTGGGCCAGATATTCGCCGAAGGCCGACTGGAGGATGAGCTGCTCGAGCTCGCCCAGGTCGCCGGCGGTGCCGAGGCGCTTGGCCCAGTCCAGAGTCTCGGCCAAGGCGGCGACGTAGGTTTCGAGCCAGGCCAGCCCGTGGGCGGCGAACTGATGGCGTTCCAGCAGGCCGGCATCGACCTTGCCGCCCCGGCTCACCATCGCCGACACGCGCTCCCTTGCCCGCGACGCCAGCGCGCGGGCGGATTGAAGCGCCTCGTCGCAAGCCGGGATCAGGTCTCCCATGACGTGGGCGGCCGACGGGGTCGCGCTATGGGTGGCAGCCTGGGTCATCCTTCTCCTCTCGTCCCAACGCACCGTCCTGATACATCGTCCTGATGCATCGTCCTAACGCAAGGGGCCGGTTCGTGCCGGCCCCTCGATTCGCGTGCTCCTTATGGATCGCATGGGCGCCGGGCCCTTTGGCCGGCGCCCCGGGGATCTTACGTCCCCCCCGGCATCCCTCGACCCCTATTCGTTGTACGCCTCGATCGCGTCGTCGAGGGTGCGCAGGCCGGGCTGGCACGCCTGGACCAGAACCGCCATGTTGCCCGGTTTGTGCTCGTTCTTCCACATCTTGGTGTGGGCGCGGGGGATGTCCTGCCAGGGGAAGACCTCGGACATGCAAGGGTCGACCCGGCGCTCGATCACCAGCCGGTTGGCCTGGCTGGCCTGCAGCAGGTTGGCGAAATGGCTGCCCTGGATGCGCTTCTGGCGCATCCACACGAACCGCGCGTCGAAGGTGATGTTGTAGCCGGTGGTCCCGGCGCAGAACACCACCATGCCGCCGCGCTTCACCACGAAGCACGACACGGGGAAGGTCTGCTCGCCCGGATGCTCGAACACGAAATCGACGTCGTTGCCCTTGCCGGTCACCTCCCAGATGGCGCGGCCGAACTCGCGGCACTTCTTCATGTATTCGCCGTAGGCGGCGGTATCGCCGACCTCGGGCAGCCGCCCCCAGCAGTCGAACTTCTTGCGGTTGACGATGCCCTTGGCGCCGAGCCGCATGACGAAGTCGCGTTTGCTGTCGTCCGAGATGACGCCGATGGCGTTGGCCCCGGCGGCGGCGATGAGCTGGATCGCCATCGAGCCCAGGCCGCCCGAGGCGCCCCACACCAGCACGTTATGGCCGGGGCGAAGGATGTGGGGGCGGTGGCCGAACAGCATCCGGTAGGCGGTGGCCAGCGTCAGCACGTAGCAGCCGCTTTCCTCCCAGGTCAGGTGCTTGGGCCGCTCCATCACCTGTTGCGCCTGGACGCGGGCGAACTGTGCGAACGAACCGTCCGGGGTCTCATAGCCCCAGATGCGCTGGCTGGGCGAGAACATGGGGTCGCCGCCGTTGCATTCCTCGTCGTCGCCGTCGGTCTGGTTGCAGTGGATGACGACTTCGTCGCCCACCTTCAGGCGCTTCACCTTGGCCCCCACCTTCCAGACGATGCCCGAGGCGTCGGAGCCGGCGACGTGATAGGGGGCCTTGTGGCTGTCGAACGGCGAGATGGGCTTGCCCAGCGCCGCCCACACGCCGTTGTAGTTGACCCCGGCGGCCATGACCATGACCAGCACTTCGTGGGAGTCGATCTCGGGCGTGGGAACGACCTCGACCAGCATGGCCTTCTCGGGTTCGCCGTGGCGTTCCCGGCGGATGGCCCAGGCATACATGGACTTCGGCACATGGCCGAGGGGCGGGATCTCGCCGATCTCGTAAAGATCCTTGAGGGCCTCGCCGGATCTGCGCTGTGCCGCTTCGGTCGCCACCAATCTCACCCCATCCTAGTCTCGGTTTAACGGAAGGCCCTTGCAGGTGGGCGGCCATGGACCGGGAGCTCGGATGCCAAGCTCGACACCCAGCCTTGCCGCGCCTCTTGCCCTCGGTCGAAGGGCCAGCAAGGTTGTCCCATCGTCTGCGCCGGTGCGGTATCCCCCGATTGCGCAGGGCAGAAATTTTTAATGCCCCCAAAATTATTTTGCAACGCACAATATATTCGGCGTTATCCTAACCGCTTGACGACGTGATTAACGCGGCACTTCCCGTCGGCGCCCGCGCATGTTTTCTTTACCCCGTGAGCGGGTTTTCGGGGCGGTTTGGGATGCCATCGAAGGCCCGGAAGCGGCCCGGCACGTCAAGGGGCGATAAGGCGGGATAAAGCACCATGGCCAGGGGCCGGAAAGGAAGAAGGCAGCGCCCGACGCGGCGGGGCCCGGCAGGCAAGGCCGGGACCAGAAGCGCGACGGCGCGGACCGGCCGGAAGGCGGCCTCCAAGCGCAAACCGTCGAAGGCGGCTCCGCCCCCGGGCCGCGCCAAGGCGGCTTTGGCCAAGACCGTATCGAAGGCATCGCCGAAGGCCGCGCCGAAAGCCGCGCCGCCCAAGATCAAGCCGCCCAAGACCCAGCCGCCCAAGGCCCACCGCCCCAAGGCGGGCGAGCGGCGGCGCGATCATCCCTGGGTCATCCGCACCTATTCGGGCCATTCGTCGGCCGCGGCGTCGAACGCCCTCTACCGCTCCAATCTCGCGCGCGGCCAGACCGGGCTGTCGGTCGCCTTCGATCTGCCGACCCAGACCGGCTACGATTCCGATCATCCGGTGGCGCTGGGCGAGGTGGGCAAGGTCGGGGTTCCGATCGGCCATGTGGGCGACATGGAGCGCCTGTTCGACGGCATCCCGCTGGCGCGCATGAACACCTCCATGACCATCAACGCCACCGCCGCGTGGCTGTTGTCGCTCTACATCGCGGTGGCGGAGAAGCAGGGTGCGAAACGCTCCGCGCTTTCGGGCACGACCCAGAACGACATCATCAAGGAATACCTCTCGCGCGGCACCTACATCTTCCCGCCCGGCGCCAGCATGATGCTGACCACCGACGTGGTGGCGTTCACCTCGCGCGAGATGCCGAAATGGAATCCGATCAACGTCTGCTCCTATCACCTTCAGGAAGCGGGCGCGACGCCGGTCCAGGAGCTGGCCTACGCGCTCGCCAACGCCTGCGCCGTGCTCGATTCGGTGCGCGCGTCGGACCAGGTGACGGAAAAGGAATTCCCCAACGTGGTGGGACGCATCAGCTTCTTCCTCAACGCCGGGATGCGCTTCGTCACCGAGCTGTGCAAGGTCCACGCCTTCACCGAGCTGTGGGACGAGATTTGCCGCGACCGTTACGCCATCGCCGACGAGCGGATGCGCCGCTTCCGTTACGGCATGCAGGTCAACTCGCTGGGCCTGACCGAGCAGCAGCCGGAAAACAACGTCTACCGGATTCTGATCGAGATGCTGTCGGTCGTGCTGTCCAAGAAGGTGCGCGCCCGCGCGATCCAGCTTCCGGCCTGGAACGAGGCGCTGGGTCTGCCGCGCCCCTGGGACCAGCAATGGTCGATCAGGCTGCAGCAGATCATGGCCTTCGAGACCGATCTTCTGGAATACGACGACATCTTCGAGGGCTCGGAGACGATCCGCGCCGAGGTGGACGAACTCAAGCGCGAGGCGTTGGCGGAACTCGCGCGCATCGAGGCGCTGGGCGGCGTGATCGGGGCGGTCGAATCCGGATACATGAAGCAGCGGCTGGTCGAATCCAACACCAAGCGCATCGCGGACATCGAGTCCGGCGCGCTCAAGGTGGTGGGGGTCAACTGCTTCACCGAGGCGCTGCCCTCGCCGCTGATGGAATCCTCCGACGGCGGCTTCATGGCGCCCGACACCGGCGCCGAGGCGGCCCAGATCGAGAGCCTCAACGCCTGGCGCGCGAAGCGGGACAAGAAGGCGGCCGAGCGCGCGCTCGCGGCGCTGGAGGCGGCGGTGACCGAGGGCCGCAACCTGATGGAGCCCTCGATCGCCTGCGCCCACGCCGGGGTCACGACCGGAGAGTGGGCCGGGGTGCTGAGGCGCATCTTCGGCGAATACCGGGCGCCCACCGGCGTTTCCGGGAGCAAGGCCGCGCCCGCCGCGCCCAAGACCGAGGCCATGGACGAGGTCCGCCGTTCCGTGGAGGAGGTGTCGCAGCGGCTGGGCCGCCGGATCAAGATCCTGGTGGGCAAGCCCGGCCTCGACGGCCATTCCAACGGCGCGGAGCAGATCGCCGTCCGCGCCCGGGACGCCGGCATGGAAGTGGTGTACGAGGGCATCCGCCTCACGCCCGCGCAGATCGCCAACACGGCGCTCGAGGAAGGCGTGCACGTGGTGGGGCTTTCGATCCTGTCGGGCTCGCACCTGCCGCTGGTCAAGGACGTGCTGGAGCGGATGCGCAAAATCGGGCTCGGCCACATTCCCGTGGTGGTCGGGGGCATCATCCCGCCCGCCGACGCCGATTTCCTGAAACGCTCCGGTGTCGCCGCCGTCTACACGCCCAAGGACTTCGACATCTCGGCCATCCTGCGCGACATCGTGGACATCGTGGAGCGCTCGAGCCGCGAGGCGGCGTGAGAGCGTCCGCTCCGCCTCCGTGAGCTTCCTCGACCGCATCCGCGAGCTCAACGCCCACGACCTCTCGAAGTTCATCCCGTTCTTCGCAGGCGAAGCGCAGATCGGCTGGATCGCGCGGGCGCGTGTTCCGGACCTGTCCCCTTATTCGGACGTCCTGGCCGTCCAGGGTGACCGGATCGCGCTCGATGCGCGCCTCGCCGAAGCCCCCGCGCGGACCCGCGCCATGGCCGGGGTCGCCCGCGCCCTGCGCGCGCGCGGCGTGATCTCGCGCTGGCGGGACGAGCCCTATGCGGTCGTGCCCATCGCCGACAAGACCCTGGCGTCGCCGCCCTTGTTCGCCATCGAGCGCGCGGCGGTTCCCTTCTTCGGCATCCGCGCCTTCGGCGTGCACATGAACGGCTACGTGCGGAGCCCGCGGGGACTCGCGCTGTGGATCGCGCGCCGCAGCCCCAAATCCGACGTCCATCCCGGAAAGCGCGACAACATGGTGGCGGGCGGCCAGCCTGCCTTCCTGTCGGTGTTCGACAATCTGGCGAAGGAAGCGGCGGAGGAAGCCAACATCGGCGCCGATCTCATGGGCCGCGCGCGGAGCGAGGGCTACATCTCGTACTGCGTCAACACGCTCGAAGGGCTTTCCACCGCCACCATGTTCGTGTTCGACCTCGAACTGCCCAAGGAGTTCGTGCCCGAGAACACCGACGGCGAGATCGCCGGCTTCGATCTGATCCCCGTGCGCGAGGTCATGGACCTCGTCGCCGGCAGCCACGAGTTCAAGCCCAACAGCAACCTCGTGATCCTCGACTTCGCGATCCGCCACGGGGTGATCGCGCCGGACGATCCGGAATTCGAGCCGCTGCACTCCGGGCTACGGCGCTAACGCCGCTGATTGCCGCCGGCCGCGCCGACGCCCGCGGTTTCCGCGGCTTCGCCCCATCCCGCCCTCGCGCGCACCTCGTCGGGCGCATGTCCCGCCTCGCGCAGCGCGCGGATGGTGAGCGCGCGGTCGCGCTTGGCGAAGCGCTTGCCGGTCTCGTCCGTCACCAGCCGGTGGTGATGATAGTCCGGGGTCGCGAAACCGAGCAGCGCCTGGAGCAGCAGGTGCACGTGGGTCGATGCGAACAGATCCTCGCCGCGGGTCACCAATGTCACGCCCTGAAGGTGATCGTCGACCGTGACCGAGAGGTGATAGCTGCTGGGCGTGTCCTTGCGCGCCAGCACCACGTCGCCGTGTATCTCGGGGCGCGCCGCGACGACTCCCGCGGCGCGGTCGTTCCAGGTGAGCTCCCGCGTCTCGGCCAAGGCCCGGTTGGTATCGAGGCGCACCGCGAACGCGAACCCGTTGCGCAGCCGCGCCGCGCGCTCGCCCTTGCTCAAGGCGCGGCAGGTTCCGGGATAGAGCGGCCCGTCCTGGCCATGGACGGTCTGGCCGTGGGGCGCGGCGGCCGCTCCCGCCACCTCGGCCAGAATCTGGGCCCGGGTGCAGAAGCATGGGTAGACGAGGCCCATCCGCTCGAGCTCGGCCAACGCGCGCCGGTAGTCCTCCATGTGCTCCGACTGGCGCCTCACGTCCGCCTCCCACCCCCAGCCGGGAAGGCCCGTGCCCAGCCAGGCCAGATCCTCGAGGATGGCGTCGGTGAACTCGAAGCGGCACCGGGGGCCGTCGATGTCCTCGATCCGCAGCAGGAAACGCCCGCCCGATTCGTGGGCCGCCTGCCAGGCGAACAGGGCCGAATAGGCGTGGCCGACGTGAAGGTAGCCCGTCGGGCTGGGCGCAAATCGGGTCACGACCGGCTTCTTCTTGACCGGTTCGCCGGAAGTGGCCGGCTCCCGGGCGGCTGTCGTCGTCTGTTGGTCCGGTCGGCTCATGGACTCGAGTACCATCCGGGATCGTGCCCAAGCGCGGGCGCTTCGTCTTGTCTCGCCCTGGCGTTGCGGCCATGATGCGCGCGCCCCGGCGCCTTTCGCAAGTTGGCATGACGCCGCGCCGTTCCCGAGATCGAGCGAACCGACCCCTTCGTCCGCGATGTCCCAAGCCCCTCTCCTTTCCGGCCCCAGCGCCGCGCCCGCGGCCGGCGGCAAGGCCCGCGAGCTCGTCATCCTGCTCCACGGCGTGGGGGCCGACGGCAACGACCTGATCGGGCTTGCGCCCTACTGGGCGGAACAGCTGCCCCATGCGGCGTTCGTCTCGCCCAACGCGCCGTTCCGCTACGACATGGCGCCCTTCGGCTATCAGTGGTTCAGCCTGGCGGACCGGAACCCCGAGGCGCTCTACGCCGGGGTTTGCCGCGCCGCGCCCCTTCTTGACGCCTTCATCGACGCCGAGCTGGCGCGATGGGGCTTGACCGACGACCGGCTCGCCCTGGTGGGATTTTCCCAGGGCACCATGGCCGCGCTTCACGTGGGCCTCCGGCGCGGCGCGCCCTGCGCCGCCATCGTCGGGTTTTCGGGCGCGCTGCTCGGCGCCTCGGCATTGCTGGCGGAGATCCGGTGCCGCCCGCCCGTCCTTCTCGTCCACGGGGACGAGGACCCGGTGGTTCCGGTGACCGCGATGCCCCATGCGGTCGCCGCCCTCTCGGCCGCCGGGGTCGAGGTCGAATCCCATGTCCGTCCCGGATTGGGTCACGGAATC
The DNA here is from genome assembly GCA_049691095.1 of Alphaproteobacteria bacterium. Taxonomy (GTDB): domain Bacteria; phylum Pseudomonadota; class Alphaproteobacteria; order DATDPM01; family DATDPM01; genus JBAVNO01. The sequence goes on from JBAVNO010000051.1 coordinate 12,705, forward strand.
GACCCGGTGGGGCTGCGGCTGGGGGGCGAATTCCTGGCCCGCGCGTTCGCGCCCTAGGCGGGCGTGCCCGGCCCCGTCAAGGACCGGCGAAGTCGCCCGTTGGCCCAGCGTTTCCGCCGCTTTTCGCCTTCAAACCGTCAAGTTTTCCGTGTAGCCTTCTGGCGCGTTGGCAGATGACCCGCCAACGGCCGTGACCAAAGAGGATGGTGCGTGTCCGTATCGCCTGAATCCTGTCCGGCGCTGGTGCTCAATGCGGACTTCCGTCCCTTGAGCTATTTCCCGTTGTCGCTGTGGTCGTGGCAGGACACCGTGAAGGCGGTGTTCATGAATCGGGTCAACATCGTCTCGGAATACGACCGCAAGGTCCATTCGCCGAGCCTGGAGATCCGGCTGCCGTCCGTCATCTCGCTCAAGGAATACGTGCCGGCGGCGCGCAAGGTTCCCTTCACCCGGTTCAACGTCTTCCTGCGCGACCGGTTCACTTGCCAGTATTGCTCCGGCCCGTTCGCGACCCAGCACCTGACCTTCGACCACATCGTGCCGCGCTCGCGTGGCGGCCGCACGACCTGGGAGAACGTGGTCACCGCGTGCGAGACCTGCAATCTGACCAAGGGCAACAAGCTGCTGCGCGAATGCCACATGCGTCCGCTCTATCCGCCGCGCCGGCCGTCGCCGTTCCAGCTTCAAGACGCGGGCCGGGCCTTCCCGCCCAATTACCTGCACGAGTCCTGGCGCGACTTCCTATACTGGGATACCGAACTGGAGCCGTAAGGCTTCGGCGGCTCGGCGTCGCGCGTCCGCGCACGCTCCGGTTCTTCCCGCTCAGACTCTCTCCGACAGCCACACGGCGAGCCGCGAGCCCGCCTTGATGGCGGCGGTCAGGAACGGATAGGCGGGCGCCTCGTGGGCGCCGCGGGCCACCGCCGTGTCGCGGTGGCCGATCTCGTCCATGCGGAAGGTCTCGATGGTGCGCCGCAGGTCCGCCTCGTCGTCGCCGAGCTCGGACGCCTGACCGGCATAATGCTCCTCGATCACGTCCTCGACCGCCTCGGTCGCGGCCATCGCCGCCTTGGCGCCCAGAAGCGCGGTCGCGGCGCCGACCGCATAGCCGACCACGTGCCACAGGGGCGAGAGCAGCGTGGGGCGCACGTGGCGCGCCACCATCATCTGCTCGAAGGCGCGCAGATGCTCCAGCTCCTTTTCCGCCATCTCGCGGACGGCCGCGGCCTCGGGGTCGCCGCCCAGCACGTCGAGCTGGCCCTCGTAGATTCGCACCGCCCCGAACTCGCCGGCGTGATCGACGCGGATCATGCGGTGCACCAGGTCGCGGCGCGAAAGATCGCCGGGCAGGCGGAACTCGCCGGTTTCCTTGACGTGGGGATGGGTCGGGACGGGATCGGTCATCGAGTGGCTCCGGCGCCCGGGCCTCGGCGGTGGCGGGCCGCGCATCGCGGCGCCAGGAATGCGAACGCGGCCAGGGCGAGCGAGATCGGGACATTATAGCCGGCCATGGAGATGCCGAACAGCGACCATGCCACCTGGTCGCAACGCACCACGGGCGCGGTCTTGATCATCGCCTCCAGCTCCGCGACCGACCCGGCGCCGCTCGCGCTTCCGCTGCATTCGGCCGTGCCCGTCCACCAATGCTGCTCCACGCCGACGTGGAAGAAGGCGATGCCGGCGCCGATCACGAACAGCACGCCGCAGGCGTAAACCAGGAGCCTCGCCGCCGCGCCGGACCCGCCGCCGCGCGAGGCGAGCATGAGGGCGACGATCGAAAGCGCGATCGCGATGGCGTAGGGAAAGCGCTGGTAGAGGCACAGGATGCAGGGAAGGTAGCCGCCCACATATTGGAACGCGAACGCGCCCGACAGCACCGCGGCGCTGGCCGACAGGACCACGAGCGGGGCGGTGCGGGGATCTTCGAGCTTCACGAACATGGTTGCGCCTGCGTTGGAAACAGTATCGGGCAGCGTGGATGCCGCGTCACGTCAGATACCGCACGATGAGGAACCCGGCGAACAAGAGCACGAAAAAAAGCGTCGCCAGCCATTGCAGATTGCTCTCCACGAACCGCCTGACCGGCGGGCCAAGGTACCAAAGCAGCGCCGCCTCGAGGAAGAAGCGCGCGCCGCGGGAAACCGCGGAGGCGACCATGAAGGTCGAGAGATCGAGCCCGAACACGCCGCTCGCGATGGTGACGACCTTATAAGGGAAGGGCGTGAACCCCGCCATCGCCACGATCCACCCGCCCCAGGCGTTGTAGCCGGCGCGGAAGCTCTCGAAGGTGGCGGTGGCGCCGTAGAACGCGAGAATCGGCCGACCCAATTCCTCGAACAGGAAATGGCCGATCCCGTACCCCGCAAGCCCGCCCGCCACCGAGGCCAGCGTGGCGACCACGGCCACCGCCAGCGCCCGCTCGCGCGCCGACAGGATGATGGGGATGATCAGGACGTCGGGCGGGATGGGGAAGACCGAGCTCTCGGCGAAGGAAATGGCCGCCAGCGCCCACAGCGCGTGCTTGCGCGCCGCGAGCCGCATGGTCCAGTCGTAGAGGCTGCGCAGCATCGGCGGTCCTTGCCACTGGCGTGTGGGCGGTACGCGCGGGTGAATGCGGCCGGCAGGGATGCACGGCCGCGGCAAGACTAGCGGGCGGCACCACCCGAAGCAATCGGGCCCGGGCCCGATCGGAGGGGGATCCAGGGCGCCCGCGTGCCCGCCGATCCGCAACAGCCTTTGTCCCCCGGTATCATGGCGGCAAGCGAACGCGCCCTGGATCGTCACGCCGGGTGCGGACCCGGCGGCACCGCGCCCGCCGCCAAGAGCTGCTCGAAATACGCGATGGTGCGCCTCAATCCGTCCTCGAGCGGTGTGGCAGGCTCCCAGCCCAGAACTCGTTTCGCCAGGGTGATGTCGGGACAGCGCTGCCTGGGATCGTCGGCGGGCAAAGGCTTGTGGACGATCTTCGACCTCGAGCCCGCGGCGGCGACGATCTTCTCGGCCAGATCGCCGATGGCGAGCTCCCGCGGACTGCCGAGATTGACGGGGCCGGTGAGGGCGTCGGGCGTATTCATAAGGCGGATGAACCCTTCGATCATGTCGTCCACGTAGCAGAAGGCCCGGGTCTGGCTGCCGTCGCCGTAGATCGTGATGGGCGCGCCCTTGAGCGCCTGGACGATGAAGTTCGAGACCACGCGGCCGTCGTTGGGGTGCATGCGCGGGCCATAGGTGTTGAAGATGCGCGCGACCTTGATGCGCAGCCCGTGCTGGCGGTGATAGTCGAAGAACAGGGTCTCGGCGCAGCGCTTGCCCTCGTCGTAACAGGCCCTCGGCCCGATGGGGTTGACGAGGCCGCGATAGTCTTCGGACTGGGGATGGACCTCCGGGTCGCCGTACACCTCGCTGGTGGAGGCCTGGAAGATCTTGGCCTTGAGCCGTTTGGCGAGCCCAAGCATGTTGATGGCGCCGTGCACGCTGGTCTTGGTCGTCTGGACGGGATCGAACTGGTAATGGATGGGCGAGGCGGGGCAGGCCAGGTTGTAGATCTCGTCCACCTCGACGTAGAGCGGGAACGTGACGTCGTGGCGCAGCAGCTCGAAGCGCGGGTCGTTGCGCAGATGGGCGACGTTCGCCTTGGTCCCGGTGAAGTAATTGTCCACGCACAGCACGTCGTGGCCCTGGGCCAGAAGCCGCTCGCACAGATGCGAGCCCAGGAACCCGGCCCCGCCGGTGACGAGAATCTTGCGTTGATCCGTCATATGGATTGTCCCCTGCGGCCCGAGCGGTGTCTGCTTTTCCCCGGTAAAGCCTAATCGGGCGAGTCGGCCGGTGCAATCGCCGGCGGGTGCGGGGCCGGCGGCTGTTACGATCGGCTGGGGTGGCGCCGGTCGGAGGCGGGCCATCCGCACCCGACGCAGGTCATGCTTGCCGCGACCTTGTGCTCGGCTATAGTCGCGGCCTGTGCCCCTGTGGCGAAACTGGTAGACGCGGCAGACTCAAAATCTGTTGCCCGCAAGGGCGTGCTGGTTCGAGTCCGGCCAGGGGCACCAGCCTTCGCCGCTTCGCGGCTTCGGTCGGCGTGCCAACCTTCGCGGCTTCGGTTGGCGCGGCGGCAACGCCCACGTTCGCCTCCTTGATCTCGCGGCCCCGGCGCAATAGCGTCGCGGGCGGCCGGGCCCGGGGAGAGGGCCCTCGCCGCGGGGTACGGGCATGGCAGATCCCGGCAAGCGCGTCACGGTTCAAGAGGCCCTGGACCGGGCCCTTCGGCTTCAGAAGGCGGGCAAGCTCGCCGAGGCGGCCGCGCTCTGCCAGCAGGTCCTGAAGGCCCTGCCCGAGCACCCCGCCGCGCTGCATTTCCTCGGCATTCTCAACCGCCGGATGGGCCGCATCGACGCCGCGATCGCGCTGCTCAGGCGCGCCATAGCGGCCGACCCGGACAACGCCCACTATGTATCGAACTTGGGCACCGCGCTGGAGGCGGCAGGAAAACACGACCTGGCGCTGGGGGCCTACCGGCGCGCGGCCGCGATGAAGCCCGACTTCGCCGAGGCCCATCACAAGCAGGGCACCCTGCTCAATGCCTTGGGCAGGCGCCAGGAAGCGGCCGCCGCTCTGGAACGCGCGGTGGCTCTCAAGCCGGGGGACGCGAACTGGCGCCTGGCCTTCGGCGTCACCCTGGGCGCGCTCAAGCGCCACGCCGAGGCCGAGGCCGAGTTTCGCCGCGCCGTCGCGATCGCCCCCGACCTCGCCGAGGCCCACTACCAGCTCGGCTGCGCCCTCAAGTTCCAGGATCGGGAGGAGGAAGCGATCGCCGCCCACCGCCGCGCCGCCGAGCTCAAACCCGATCACGACGGCGCCCTGTTCGAGCTCCAAGGCCTGGTGCTCAAATGCCACGGGGCCAAGGCGTTGCTCGAAACCTGCGACCAATGCCTGGCCCGCGATCCCGGCAATCGGCGCGTGGCGTCGGCCAAGATCATCGCGCTGACCGAACTCGGCCGGCGCGGGCAGGCAAGGGAGCTCCTGGATTTCGACCGCTTCGTCCACGCCGTCACCGTCGAGCCCCCGCCCGGCTATGCCGGCGTCGGCGCCTTCAACCAAGCGCTGGCCGAGGCCGTGCGCGCGCACCCGACCCTGGTGTTCGAACGCTCCGGCCACGCCACCCGTTTCGGGGGCCATACCGGGAACATCTTCCTCGACCCCGGCCCGGCGGTGGCGGCGCTCGAAGGCGCGATCCGCGGCGCCGTGGCCGACTATATAAAGGAGTGCGTCCCGGACGACCCCGCCCACCCCATCGCCGCCGCCAGGCTCGAGCGCTGGAAACTGCAGGCCTGGGCCGTGGTCATGGACACCAAGGGGCACCAGCTCCCCCATATCCACCCGGCGGCCTGGGTCAGCGGCGTCTATTACGTGAGGGTCCCGGCGCCCGACGCCCCGCTCGAGGACCCGCACGCGGGCTGGATCGAGTTCGGACGGCCCCAGGACAACATCCCGTTTGCGTCCGAACCCGAGGTCAGGCCGTATCGGCCCGTCGAGGGCCTGATGCTGCTGTTTCCCTCCTATTTCTATCACCGCACCGTGCCCATCGAGTCCAAGGAGCAGCGCATCAGCATCGCCTTCGACGTCGTGCCCGAGGGCGCCGCGGGCGCGGCGCCGTATTGAACGGAGCCCGCCGCGCGAAAATCCCATCGGCACCCCCGGCCGTCACCCTTGGACGTGTGCGACCGCGTTTCGCAGGCGCAAAAAACCCTCGCGTCGGTCGGGTGGAAGTTTTTTTGGCAACAGTGCTGCGAACAATTGACGCAGAGGGGATTAATTGATGTAAATCAATAAGGGGTTGTGGCGACTTAGTTTAGGATCGCCATTAACGATAAAGAAGGACTGCCCTTTACGAGCCCGGACGGGTTCGGTAGGGGACGGGCCTAGGGGTGCCGGTGATGGGGGACAAGCCTGCGAGTGCGAGCGGTCGTGGAGATCGTCTACCGACGCGCCTTTGGCGCGCGGTGACGGAGCGCGGTCTCTGTTTCACTTTCATCATCCTAGCCGCCGGTGGGATCGCCGGAATTCTGTTCTGGGGCGGCTTCAACTGGGTGCTGGAGGAGACCAACAAAGAATCGTTCTGCATAAGGTGTCACGAGATGGAAGCGACGCCTTACCAGGAACTCAAGAAAACCATCCACTATACCAACCGCTCCGGCGTGCGGGCGATCTGCTCGGATTGCCATGTGCCGAAGGTGTGGATCTACAAGATGATCCGCAAGATCAAGGCGAGCCGCGAGCTGTACTTCCATTTCATAACCGGCAAGATCGACACGCCCGAGAAGTTCGAGGACCATCGGCTGGAAATGGCCAAGGACGTGTGGGCCGCGATGAAGTCCACCGACTCCCGCGAATGCCGCAACTGCCATCACATCAACTCGATGGATTTCAGCAAGCAGGCGCAGCGGGCGCACACCCAGCATGAGGATTCGCTGAAGAGCGGAGAGACCTGCATCGACTGTCACAAGGGCATCGCGCACAAGGACGTTTCGAAGTTGTTGAAGAAGGAAGAGCCGGCGCCGACGAACTTCGACATTCAATGATGACCGGCAATGATGACCGGCAATGATGACCGGCAATGATGACCGGAAACGAGATGGCGCCGCGTAGGCGCCTTGGATTGGAGGACTCTTACATGCGGACATTGGGCGTTAGCCGAGCCATTCCTTGGGCGGTTGCCGCGGGCATTATGGCCGTGGCCGGACCCGCCGGGGCGGTGGACTGGGGCGGCGTGCAGGGCAAGGACATCGTGGTGTTCTATCCGGGTCAGTCCTCGTGGGAATGGGTGCTGACGGAAAGCGACCACAGCGGTGCGCCCAAGTTCCGCGGCGGCAAGAATTGCACCGACTGCCATGAGGGCGAGCAGAAGAAGATCGGCGACCTCATCGCCTCCGGCAAGAAGCTCGAGCCGGCGCCGATCCCGAACAAGCCCGGCAGCCTGACGGTCAACGTCAAGGCCGCCCATGACGATCAGAAGCTTTACATCCGCATGGAATGGGCCGGCGGCCCGCCTAGCGGCAAGAAGATGGAGACCGACTTCGAGGAAAAGGCGACCGTGATGATCGACGACGGCACGGTCAAGGAGATGACACGGGCCGGTTGCTGGGGAGCCTGCCACGACGACGCGATCGGCATGGCGAGCGCGGTCGCGGGCAAGGATCTCACCAAGTATCTGCCGGAATCCCGGTCCAAGCTGACGCGTCAGGGCGGTGGCGATAGCTACAAGCCGCAGGCCGATCTCGACGCGCTGCTGCAGGGCGGCACCTTCCTCGAATTCTGGCAGGGGCGGCTCAACAAGGGAAAGCCGGCGGTGCCCGTCGAGGGCTACATCCTCGACAAGCGCGTCGAGAGCAAGACTCCGGCGGTTACCGCCGAAGGCGGATACGAAGGCGACAAGTGGGTCGTGGTGTTGAGCCGTCCGCTCAAGGCCGCGGGCCCGGGCCAAAAGGACATCGTGGCGGGCAAGACCTACACGCTCGGGTTCGCCATCCACGACGACTACACCGAACACCGGTTCCACCACGTATCCTTGGCGACCACGCTCGTGCTCGATCAGGGAACCGCGGACCTGGTGGCGGTCAAGAAGTGACGCTTGGAGATTTCCTCGGGCGGCGGCGAAACACGGTGAGGTAACGACGAGTTCGTAAGTCTGCGTGAGCGCGCGCCAACATCGGCGAGGGGGAGTGAGATGAAGCGCTTTGGAATCGTAATTGGGGCATTGGCATTTGCCGTCGCGGCGATGACGCCGCAGGCCCGCGCCGCCGAGCCGGAGCAACAAACCGCCGAGGCGGCGGTCCCGGCCGCAGTACCGGATGCCGCGGGCCAGCCGGAATATTCGCCGCTGGGCGCCAAGGCGTGCATGCGGTGCCATGACGAGAAGGAACCCTATCCGGTCCTCTCGATCCTGAAGACGCCTCACGCCCAGATGGGCGATCCGAGGACTCCGTTCGCCCAGCACCAATGCGAAAGCTGCCACGGCGCCAGCCCGCAGCACATGAAGGCGCCGGCCAAGGGCCAATTGCGCACGCCGCCCACCGTCGATTTCGGGCCGCGGCAGCCCTCGCCGGCCGCGACGCAGAACGCCCAATGCCTGACGTGCCACGAGAACAAGCTGCGGCTGCACTGGCAGGGCAGCCAGCACGAGGTCCGCGGCGTCGGCTGCGTTTCCTGCCACCAGATCCATACCCAGCACGACAAGGTGCGGGCCAAGGCCACGCAGCCCTTCGTGTGCTTCACTTGTCATAAGCAACAGCGGGCCGAGTCCTACATGCCCTCGCACCATCCCATCGTGCAGGGCCAGGTCGTGTGCTCGAACTGCCACAACCCGCACGGCTCGACCGGGCCCAAGCTGCTGGTCAAGGGAACCGTCAACGAGACCTGCTACACGTGCCACGCCGACAAGCGCGGGCCGTTCCTGTGGGAGCACCCGCCGGTTCGCGAGGACTGCCGGAACTGCCACAATCCGCACGGTTCGGTCCAGCCGCGGCTCTTGAAGGTTCGGCCGCCCTGGTTGTGCCAGCAGTGCCACGAGGAAACGTTCCATCCGAGCACGCTCTACAGCGGAAGCGGTGTGCCGCCGGTCGGTGGTGCGCAGCAGCTGCTCGCGAAAGGGTGCATCAACTGCCACTCCCAAATCCATGGCTCAAACCATCCGTCCGGGCCGCGGTTCACACGGTAGGCCGCTCACGGACATGGATGCTTGCTGAAAACGAGGTAGTGCGATGTCTAGAAAAGCCAGTTGGTATTTGAGCGTCGCGGCGATCTGCCTGATGCCGGTCGCGGCGGCCGCAGAGGACAAGCCCGCCCAGGATCAGAGCCAGGAACCCTCCATGGAGGGCGACAAGGGAGCGGGGGGAGCGGCGGCCGGCGGGGAGTTCTCGCTCGAAGGCATGACAGCCGCCGAGGAGAGGCAGGAACCGTCGTGGGAGACGCAGGCTGCGCTCGAATATACGAGCGAGGTGGAGCTTGGAATCCTTTACAACACCGGCAACTCCTTCAAGCACGGTGAGTACACCGGGCTGACGGAGAATTCCCCCTACGCCATCGGCAACTTCGACGTCCGCTTGCTCAGTCCGTACGACAGCAAGGACACCGACTACGTCAAGATGGAAGGCTCCAATATCGGCCTCGACTCCCGCGAAGTGATGATCGAAGCCGGCCGCCAGGGTTCCTTCGGCGGCTATGTGCATTACAACCAGATCCCGAAGTTCCTGGACGATACGTCCCAGACCCCGTTCAACAACGCGGGCAGCACATTCCAGACCCTGCCGCATAACTGGGTCGGCTCCGGGACGACGGGGAACATGACGGCGCTGATCCAGGACCTGAAACCCGTCGACCTGAATTACGACCGCAAGCAGGCCGGCGCCGGATTCACCTACAATTTCGCGCCCAATTGGGAGTTCAAGACGGACTACCAGCACGAATGGAAGAGCGGGGCGAAATCGGTCGGCGCGGTGATCGGCAATTCCGGCGGCAATCCCCGGTCGGTCATTCTGGCCGAGCCCATCGACTACATGACCGATCAGGCCACGGTGGCGGTTTCCTACGCCGACCAGAGGATGCAGGGCGAGTTGAGCTATTACATGTCGGTGTTCCAGAACGAGGACTCGTCACTGACTTGGCGCATCCCCTTTAACAACATCGCTGGATGGGATGCTCCCGTCGGGTACGGGAACCCGAACGGCTTCGGCCGGCTGGGGCTTCCGCCCGACAACTCGTTCCATCAGATCAACTTCTCGGGCGGGTACAACATCGACCCGCCGACCCGCACGCGGGTGAATCTCGATCTCTCCCACGGCTGGATGCTCCAGAACCAGGACTTCCTGCCCTATACGGTGAATCCGCAACTGACGATCAACACCCCGCTGCCGCGGAATTCCCTGGACGGCAAGATCGACACCACGCTCGTCAATCTGAGGCTGACGTCACATCCGACGTCGGACATCCACCTGCGGGGCGGCTACCGCTATGACGACCGGGACAATCAGACGCCGATCGACCTGTACCGGTATATCGGCGCCGACTCGACGAACCAGACGGCTGACCCGGCCAGCGACCGCAACCGTTACAACCGCCCGTACAGCTACACCCAGAACAAGGCCGACATCGAGGGCGACTACGACTTCATGCCCCACACCACCGGTACGCTGGGCTACGAATTCGAGAACATCCACCGCACGTTCTCGGAAGTCTCGAACACGAACGAGCATACCGGGCTGGCGCGCTTCAAGACCATGCCGGTCGACTTCGTAACCCTGAAAGGCAACGTGTCGTATGGGGCGCGGAACGGCGGCGCGTACGATTTCCCGGTGCCCTTCTACAACGGATTCTCCGCGGAGCACATCGCGGCCGAAGATATCTCTGTCTCGTGGGAAAGCGTGCCGGCGTTGCGCAAGTACTACGAGGCGGATCGCAACCGGACCCGGTTCGGCGCCGATCTCATCCTCACGCCGCTGGACAACGTCTCCTTCGGATTCCGCGGCGACTTCATCCGCGACAAATATCCGCAATCGGAGATCGGGCTGGTCCGGCGCGATTCCGATTCGTACAGCATCGACGTTTCCTACACGCCGATGAACGCGGTGACGGCCTACGCCTTCTATAATTTGAATCTGATCGAAAACGATCAGATCGGACGCTCCATCTCGGGCTCGTCGGACGCCGTAAAGTACAATAACTCGCTGGATCCCACCCGGGATTGGTACGTCAACGAGGCCGACAGGATCCACACCGCGGGCGTGGGCGTGGATTGGAAGGTGATCGAAAACACCTTCGACGTCGCCTTCGACTACACCTATTCGATGGCGATTACCGACTACTCCTTCTTCCAGGGTCCCGCCCTGACGAGCGCCGCCATCCCCACCATCACCACCCGGTTCCACAGCGCCGGCATGTTGGGGACGTACAATATGAGGAAGGACATCGCGCTCAAGTTCGGGTATCGCTTCGAGAGCTTCAGTACCCACGACTGGGCGGTCGATCAGGAAGGGTACAAGTCGCTGGCGAACGAACTCACGCTCTTCGACAGCAGTCCCGACTACGTCGATCACATCATCGCGGCGTCGGTAGCGTTCAAGTTCTAAGACCTCCTGGAACGGGTAGCGCCGGCCCTAGAGCCGGCGCCGCCGGGACGGCAGCCAAGCCCGTCCGCCGGCACCGCGGGCGACAGGCCGCCGTCCTCTTTTTTTAGCCGCGCGCATCCCGGCGCCGGCGATCCCATCAGCTTATTGCAGGTTCGGCCGCGTGAGGTCGGATGAGGAGCGCCGCGCGCGGGCCTTGGCATCCCGGTCCATCTCGCGCATCACCCGCACCGCCTCGTCCTGCGCCATCCACGCACAGACATGCTTCGAGCTCGAGGCGATCATGCTGGGGTCGCGGGCGGTGCGGAGGTAATAGGTATAGCCGGGGTTGGCGTCAAAGACGAGGTCGTGGCCCTCGGCCGCGCCGCACCGGACCGCATGGCGGCCGGGCGCGATCGCGATCGCGGCGTAGCGGCCGCGGGTCAGGGTGACGATCTTGCGGCCCTGGTCGAAGACCGAATCCGACCCCTCGATGAAGCTCCAGCCGCTGGTATCCAGCACATAGAGAAGCGCCGTGCCCGGCGCCGGCTCGCCCGCCCCTGCCTTCTCGCCCTTACCGTGGGCGCAGGCGGAGGCGACGAGGACGAGCGCCAGCGCGCAAAGGTTTCGGCCGAGATGGGACACGCGTGCCTCCGTCCGGGAACGTTTCCGGAACCGCGGATGGTGGAACCGTGGATAGTATAAGCGGGAGCGTGCGCATGGAAGGGCCCGGCCCGCCGGCGGCGGACCGGAATCCGCCGCGCTCGCCGGAAACCGGGGACGCGGGACCGCAAGGCGGCCCTTGGCGACCCCGGTCAGCGTTGCAGCAACGGCCTCGGTAGCAGCGGCGGAATGTATTTGTCGAGGAAGATGTTCAGCTTGACGATGGCGCCGACACCCGTGCCCGCCGCGTCCGTGACCGGGATCAATGCCTCCGCGCCGACGTCATAGCCGATGCCCGAATAGATGAAACCCGGGGCGATCACCCCGCTCGGCTCGGCCCCGTACGGCTTGGTCACGGGCGTCTCGTACGCGAATTCGATCACGGGCGTCAGCCGGCCGATGAACGGCGGAAGACCGATGTAATCCACGTTGCCCTGCAGATATCGCAGGCTGTACCCGAGCGCGACGCCGAGGACCAATATGTCGGGACTGTGCTCCACGCCGAGGCTGGCCTGGCCGGTGTCCGGATCGATCTCCGTCGTCGTGTGGCTGCGTTGATCGGCGAACTCGTAGCCGATGGAGCCGGTCATGGCGAGTGGACGGAGGTATTTCATCCCCTCCGGCAGGTCGCCGAACCCCTTGCCGAAATAAACCGCCGGCATGGTCGAGCCGACGCTCTCCGCGCCGACCCGCTCCGCCCCGGTGCCGCCGAATTCGTGCACCACCCCCGCCGAGAGCAGAAGCTCGTGCTCGTCGCTCACATAGAACTGGTACTTGATGAAGGCTTCGAGATTGCCGAAGCCGGAGCTCCCGGGCTGGCCCGCGGGATCGTGAAACACATAGGTGCCCTCGAGCCCGATGCTGACATCGTCCGTGACCCTGAGGGCGAGCTCGGAGGAGACTTCGGTGTCCCGGAACGCCGGCTCGTCCCCGGACGCCCCGTGGCGCATGGTGGTCGCGCCCAAGGAGAATTCGCCGGCGACGAACGGGTCTTCGGTCGTCGGCGTCGAAGGGAACACGCGGTTTCCGGCGACATAGGGAGCCGCCGCAGCCGAAATTGCCGTGAGATGCAACGACATCGCGTAAAGCGCCGCGCCGAGGAGACGCCGAGCCATTCCGCGCGCCCGGCGATCCGTGCCGTCCGGCGCCGCCCGTCCCGGACCGCGC
>JBAVNO010000052.1:0-1830 GCA_049691095.1 Alphaproteobacteria bacterium
TACTTGGTCAGCACCTGCCTGCCGTCGGCGGGCGCGATATCGAGGCGGATTCCGGCCGCGGCGAAGGTGGACTGTAGCGACTGCGCGACGTCGAGATCGGGCCGCGTACCGCGGACGTCCAGCGTCACGGCGAAGCCTTGGCCGAGCCCCGCCTGTTCCAGCAAATGGCGCGCGCGGAGCGTGTCGAGGCGAAACGGCCGGTCCGCGAGCGCGCCCAGATAGCCCAGGGGCACGAATGCCTGATGGATTTCGGCGGCGCCGCGCATGAGGGTTCCGGCGATGCCCCGATAGTCGACCAGGTACCGCACGGCCTCGCGCACCTCCGGGCGGCGCAGATATTCGTTCTTCTGATTGAGCCCCAGGTAATAGAGCGCCCCCTTGCGCGTGCGCCGCACCCGGAGCTCGGGGTTGTTCCCCACGCCCGCGGCTTGATCGGGCCCCAGGTTGCGGGCCACGTCGATGTCGCCGCGCTCCACCAGCAGGCGCTGGATGCCGGGCTCGGCGATGTGGCGGATCATGACCTTGCGCATCGCCGGCGCGCCGCGCCAATAGCCGTCGAAGCGGTCCAGCACGATGATCTCGTTCGGCTTCCACGCGGCAAGCATGAACGGCCCCGATCCCGCCGAATGGGTCTTCAGCCAGCGATGCCCCATGTCGCCGTCGACTTCGTGGGACGCGACGACGGCGCCGTCCACGACCGACCCTACCGCCGCCGTCAGGCAGGCGAGGAAGAACGACGGGGCGTAGGCGCGGTCGGTAGTGATGGACAGCGTGCGGTCGTCCCCGGCCGTGATGGAGGTTTGCGCGTTCGCTTCGTCGAGGCCGAATTGCCGCACGATGAATCCCGGCGAGAGGTTGAGCCGCACCACGCGCCGCAGGGAATAGGCGGCGTCCCGCGCCGTGACGGGATTGCCGGACGGAAACCGCATGCCGGGGCGGATCCGGAACGTGTAGGTGCGGCCGTCGGGCGACACGCTCCAGGATTGGGCCACCCCGCCCACGATCCGCGTCGGGTCGTCGAGGTCGAAGTACAAGAGGCGGTCGTAGATATTGGCGGCCACCTCGGCGCCGGTGAATTCGAACAGCTCGGCCGGATCGAGACTGATGACGTCGTCGATCTGCATGGCCATGACGAACACGTCGCGCGGGACCGCGGCAAGCGACCCGCCGCACGCGCCCGCGAGAGCCGCGAGACCGGCCGATGCGGCCATGATCGAGCGGATGATCCGTCGTGCGTATCCGGCCATGCCCCTGGTCACCGTTCCGGCGCGTGGAAATCTTCGCGGCCCGCGCCGATGATCGAGGCCCGCATCGAGGGCTGTCAAGGAAAGGGCAAGCCGCGGCGTTTCCGTGCCCGGGGCCGGGCCTCCCGTGCTTGATCCCTGGGTCTTGGATGATTAGTCTGCCTCCCCTGACCCGACCCCATAATCAGCCTTTACCCGCGTCTCATGGACATCCGAAACGGCTTCACCGACACCATCGGCCGGACGCCGCTCATCCGCCTGCACGGCCCCTCGGAGGCCACGGGCTGCGAGATTCTGGGCAAGGCGGAGTTCCTCAATCCCGGCGGCTCGGTCAAGGACCGGGCGGCGCTCTACATCGTGCGGGACGCGGAATTGCGCGGCCTGCTTCGCCCCGGCGGAACCATCGTCGAGGGGACCGCGGGCAATACCGGAATCGGGCTTTGCCTGGTGGGAAACGCGCTCGGCTACCGCTGCGTGATCGTGATGCCGGAGAGCCAGAGCCAGGAAAAGCAGGACATGCTGCGCCTGTGCGGCGCCGATCTGAGGCTGGTTCCCGCCGTCCCCTACAAGGACCCGGGCAATTACG
>JBAVNO010000053.1:0-14377 GCA_049691095.1 Alphaproteobacteria bacterium
GAAGTGGGCCGCGCGGGCGGCGGCGGCCGCGCCGGGCAGGGGCGCCAGCGCCACGGCCAGCACCGCAAGGAACGCCACGAGGCGATTCCGGAACGTCATGAAACGGCGGACGGACGGCGGGGCAGGAACGGTCATGACCCTTCGAGCGGGCTTGGTCGGCGCGATTGCATGCATCATACCGGAAAGGCGGCGGCCGATCACCCGGCTCGCCCGCGCAACCATGCCGAGCCGCTCCTTGTGTTTCGCGCCCGGGTCATGATTGTGTAGGGCAAGTCCGGTGCGGGAGAAGATTCGCCCGCACGCCACCCGGTTTGGAGGCGCATACAATGATTCCAGCGATGGTAACCTCCGTTATCGTCGTCGGCCTGACCCTCATCGTGCATTACGAGGCGTTGCGGCTCGCTTCATCCGCCCTGCCGAAGCTGCCGCTGCCGCTGCGCCTCAGGGTCCTGTTCGTGGTGTTCGCGGCCTTCCTCGCCCACACGATCGAGGTCTGGCTCTACGCCGCGACCTACTATGTGTTCGTCCGTGTGCTTGGGCTCGGAGCCTTCGGCGGCCTGCAGATCAACGACTGGCACGACTACGTGTATTTCTCGGCCATCACCTATACCTCGCTCGGCCTCGGCGACGTGTTCCCGCTCGGCCAGGTGCGCCTGATCACCGGGGTCGAGGCGCTGAACGGCCTGTTGCTCATCGGCTGGTCCGCTTCCTTCACCTATCTGACGATGGAGAAGTTCTGGCCCCTGCACGTCAAAGGGGGCGCGAAGAAATAGGGCGGCGTGGGGCTCAGGCGTAGGCCGTCTTGGCCTCGTCGCGGAAATAGCAGATGGACTCGAACCGGCGGTCATGGCCCGAGAAGGGTCGGCCCAGCTCCGGAACGATGGTCGAGGGGGCGCCGCCATCGGCGACATTCAGGTAAATGGCCTGACAATCGAAATGGAGGGCAACAGACTCCATCACCTTGCCCAAGGCCTTGGCCGGCAGCTCGGGATCGATGAGATCGAGGGCGACGAAATTATCGACCAGAAGCACGCGGCCATGACGCAGGTTGGGCGCCACGGTGTACGAGAACAAACCATGAATATATCCCCGATCGCTGCGAATAGTCATGATTCCGGAACGGCGTTCGGCGCCCCGCGACCGGGCCTTGGTTATGCCGCGGACGAAGCCGGTCCACCGCGCCAGGTTGAGCCCAGGCATGGCCGATTGGACCAAGGGGTAAGCCCTCGCGGCCTCGTCCGGCCGCAGGTCTTGGACGGAAAAGAGTCTGGTCATCGCATCAAGCCGTTGCGCCCGTCGTGGTATGATGGAAGTTGGCCTCAAGCGCGCCTTGACATGGATCAACGTGACGCACTTGATGGTGGTGTTGGCCGCCGTGCCGGGGACACACATTTCTTACGGCAGGCTGGAGATCGGGGGCATGAGATCGGTACCGCGTGACGGCGCACAGCGGAAGAACGTGAGCCTGGCCAAGGGCTCCGGCGCTTCGAGCCCTTGCGCCGCCTGCACTATTCGCGACCTGTCCGTTTGCGCGGCGCTGAACGAAAGCGAGCTGCTGCTGCTGCGCGGGATCGCGACCGACATCAAGGTCGCGGGCCGGAAAACGATCATCCAGGAGGGCGAGCCGGCCCAGCATCTGTTCAACGTCACCGGCGGCGCGGTGAAGCTCTACAAGCTCCTCCCCGACGGGCGGCGGCAGATCACCGGATTCCTATTCCCGGGCGATTTCCTGGGACTCGCGCTCAACGACCATTATGCCTACTCGGCCGAGGCGATCTCCGAGGTGTGCTTGTGCCGATTCCCGCGGCGAAAACTCGAGGGGCTCCTCGACCGGTTCCCGAAGATGGAGCGGCGCCTGCTGGGCATGGCCTCGAACGAACTGGCTGCGGCGCAGGACCAGATGCTGCTGCTCGGACGCAAGACCGCGGCGGAAAAGGTGGCCTCCTTCCTGCTTCTGCTGTCGCACCGCGCGGCCGAGCGGGGCTGGCCCGATAATCCGGTTTCGCTGCCGATGACCCGTTCCGATATCGGCGACTGTCTCGGGCTCACGATCGAGACCGTGAGCCGCATCATCACGCGCTTCAAGAAATCGGGCTTGATCTCGATGGCCCATAACGATCTCGTCATCTTCGAGCGCCGCAACGAGCTGCAGCGAATCGCCGACTCCATGTAGCGGCTTCGTAGCAGGCGAGTCCCGAACGTCCGGCATGGGAATGCGGCGTGGCCAGGTGCCGCGGTCCCTTTCGCGGGGCGCAGGATTGCAGTAAAAGAGGGCGGCTCGTTCAGCCGGAGATAGGCCCGTGAGTGTGATCGGCCACGTCCGCAGGATTACGGTTCCCGACATCGCGTCGCGCAAGGGCGGCGACAAGATCGTGTGCCTCACCGCCTATTCGGCGGCCACGGCCGCCACGATCGACCCCTATGTCGACGTGCTCCTTGTCGGCGATTCGGTCGGGATGGTTCTCTACGGATATGACACCACGCTTCCGGTGACGCTCGAGATGATGATCGCGCACGGCGCGGCGGTGGTGCGCGGGTCGGAGCGCGCGTGCGTCGTGGTGGATCTTCCCTACGGCGCGTATCAGGAATCGCCCGCGGCCGCGTTCCGTGCTTCGGCCCGCGTGCTGGCGGAAACCGGCTGCGCCGCCGTCAAGCTCGAGGGCGGCGTCGCCATGGCCGAGACGGTCGCGTTCCTGACCGCGCGCGGCGTGCCGGTCATGGGCCATATCGGCCTGGAGCCGCAGTCGGTGATGATGTCGGGCGGCTATCGCGCCCGCGGCAAGTCCGACGACGAGGCGGCCCGGCTGGTCGCCGACGCCGACGCCGTCGCTGAGGCCGGCGCGTTTGCCCTCGTGATCGAAGGGACGATGGAGGCGGTCGCGCGCGACATCACGCGGCGCGTGCCGATCCCGACCATCGGAATCGGCGCCTCGCCGGCCTGCGACGGCCAGGTGCTGGTGACCGAAGACATCGTCGGGCTGTCCCGCGGACCGGCCCCGAAATTCGTCAAGCGGTATGCCGATCTGGGCCGGGACCTGGCCGCCGCCGCCGAGGCGTTCGCCGCCGACGTGCGCCAAGGAAAGTTCCCGCAGCCGTCCCATTGCTACGGCGCCGGCCGCGAGGCGACGCCGCTCGTGCGCAAGACGCCGCCGCGCGGCGCGCGGGGCGGGCGGTAGACGGCCTGCGCGCCGCTTCTCCCGTCGGGGTCGCCGACATGAAAGTGCTGCGCACCGTTGCCGACGTTCGCGCGGCGGTTTCCGCCTGGCGCAACAGCGGCGCGCGGATCGGCCTCGTGCCCACGATGGGGGCCCTGCACGAAGGGCACCTGTCGCTGGTGATGGGCGCCGGGCAAGCGTGCGATCACGTCGTCGTCAGCCTGTTCGTGAACCCGACCCAGTTCGGCCCGAGCGAGGACTACGCGGTCTATCCCAGGGACG
This sequence comes from Alphaproteobacteria bacterium, assembly GCA_049691095.1. GTDB lineage: Bacteria > Pseudomonadota > Alphaproteobacteria > DATDPM01 > DATDPM01 > JBAVNO01. Next base: position 3,438 of record JBAVNO010000053.1, read on the forward strand.
AGGAGCGGGACGCGCAGAAGCTGCGCGCGCTGGGCGTCGATGTGGTGTTCGCCCCGACGGTCGAGGAGATGTATCCCAAGGGTTTTGCCACCTCGGTCAAGGTTCGCGGGCTGACCGAGAGGCTGTGCGGCGCGGTGCGGCCGGTCCACTTCGAAGGCGTCGCGACCGTGGTGACGAAGCTGCTTCTCCAGGTGATGCCCGATGCCGCCTTCTTCGGCGAGAAGGATTACCAGCAGCTTCAGGTGATCCGCCGCCTGGTGCGCGACCTCGACATTCCGGTGCACATCGTGGGGCTCCCGACGGTGCGCGAATCCGACGGCCTCGCGCTGTCCTCCCGCAACACGTTCCTTTCGGCCTCCGAGCGCGCCGCCGCGCCGGCGCTTCATCGTACGCTTGCACAAACCGCGGCGAGGCTCCTGTGCCGCGCGCGGCCCGGCGAACAAACCATCGGCGAGGAGCTGACCCGCGCCCGCGATGCGCTCAGCTCCGCCGGCTTCACGCGGATCGATTATCTGGAACTGTGCGATGCCGAAACGCTGGCCCCGGCCGCCGATCTGGCGCGGCCGGCGCGGCTGCTGGCGGCGGTGTGGCTGGGGCGCACCCGGCTCATCGACAACGAGCCGGTGGGACCACGCCCCTAGCTGTGAAGCCTGAGGGCGTTGTTCCTGGTCGGTTCGTCTGCGTGGCTCTCCGCCGGTTGTAGCATCGAGGCCGGCTTCGATGCGGCACATCGTGAATTTCCCTCACCTTCCCGCAGCAAGGCTGCGGGTCCCTCCCTCTCCCTCAGGGAGAGGGCCGGGGTGAGGGCCAGAGTGAGGGCCGTGGGCACGATGAACGACGGGCTTGGAAATCACCGTTAGGCATCGCGCCCGGCGCGCCTACGGCCGCTGCTTTCGATCGGCGATGGGCTCGGCGAACTGCGGCTCCACATCCCAGGGGAACAGGATCCAGGTGTCCTGGCTCACCTCGGTGATGAAGGTATCGACGTGGGGGCGCCCGGCGGGCTTGGCGTAGATGGTGGCGAAGTGCGCCTTGGGCAGAATGGCGCGCGCGACCTTCGCGGTACGGCCCGTATCCACCAGGTCGTCGATCATCAGCCATCCCGCGCCGTCGCCTTCGACGCGCTTGAGCACGCGCACCTCGGCCTGGGTCTGCTCGTCATAGGACGACACGCAGATCGTGTCGATCAGGCGGATGTCCAGCTCCCGAGCCACGACCGCGGCCGGCACCAGGCCGCCGCGGGTCACCGCCACGATCCCCTGCCACGGCCGGCCCTCGAACAGACGCCAGGCGAGCGCGCGGGCGTCGCGGTGAAGCTCCTCCCACGATACGGGAAAGGTCTTGGTGAAGGGTCCGGAGAGGGCCAAGGTCCTTCTCGATCTGGCGTTCCCGATCCGCGGCCTTCCGCAAGCCGCCCGCCCCAAGCTACCCGCCCCAAGCTACCCGCCAAGGGCTCGAACAAGCGCCGAAACGGCAACCGGCGCCGAAGCGGCGCCGGTCACGGTCCCGATTTCGACGCTCCGGAGACTACCGCACGTAAAGCAGAACCTCGTTCCCGGTCGCGGTCGTGCTGGTGGTCGCGGACAGGGTCACCCGCTCCGCCGGCAATCCCATGTTGTTCAGCGAGCGCAGCACCCGCTCGGCGTTGCGGCGGGCCGCATTGGCGTTGATCGCGGCCTGGGCCGGCGAGCCCTTCTGCGCCGTCACGGCAACGAGCTCGAAGGTGGCGTCGGGCCGGCGCTCGAGCGCCCGGCTCACCGCCGAATACAGGGCCTGCTCGTAGTCCACCTTAGGCCGGTCGAACCGGATCACGACCAAAGGCCGCCTGGAATCGCCCATGCCGGGGGCCATCGCCGCGCTGCCGAAGTCGCGCCCGCCGGGCGCCGGCGCCGCCGAGCGGAAGGCCCGGTTCGCGAGGCTGGTGCCGTAAAGCTCGCCGTTCTTGATGGCCAGGGCCAGGGTCGTGAGGTTGTCGCGCTCGCGCGCCACGTAGTCGGTCTGGCGGCGGATATCCTCGTTGAGCTCGTTGAGCAGGCGATCGATGAGAACCACCGTCTTGTTGACTTCGTCCTCGAGAATCGCGAGCTGGCGGTGGTCTTCGTCGACGGCGCCGGACAATCCGTAGGCCGCCCGCGTGCTCTCGAGCAGGAACGACGACATCGCCGAATCGGCCGCCACCTTGTTGGCGAGGCCGTTCATGGCGGCGACATCCGAGTTGATGCGGTCGAGCTGGGCCTGTGCCTCGTTCCACTGCTGGACCAGGACCGGATTTCCGGGCGTGGTTCCCACCTGCAGCCGGGCGCTCACCGCGGCGACCGTGCCCCAATAGGCCTGGGAATGCTGCACGGTTTGATTGCGAAGCTGTTGCAATTCGGTGTTATGCGCCGTGATCGCCGCCTGCATGTTCACCAGATCCTGGCGCAGCTGCACCACCTTCCCGCCCACATACGTGCCCGTCGGAGAAATCGGCGTGGGCGGCGTGGGTTGGAACGTGGTGGTGCCGAGCGGCGGCGGTGGAGGCGGTGCCCCGGGCGCGGCCGGATAGCCCGGCGGTACGGGATAGGCCCCGGCCGGCGGCGGAGCACCCGCCACCGGCGGATAGCCCGGCGGCACCGCCTGCTGCGGTTGTTGCGCGGGCGGCTGCGGTGCCGGAACCTGCGTCACCTCGGGCTGGGGCTCGTCACTCGACGGCCATACCAAGTCCCCGACATCCTCGAAGACGGAGCATCCGCCGAGCGTAAGCGCCGTGGCCACGAGGACGAATCTGAATTTCGCTGAAACCATCCGATACGGTCACCTTGAAGTGCCGGCCGGGACCCATCGAGCCCTGACCCGACACGTTATTATCACGGACAAGAGATGGCCGAGAACGGAGCCCCCCTCAAGCTCGTGGAAAATACTACTCAAAGCCACCAGGGGCCACAAGCCGATTTCCTGCCGCGCAAATATCGGAAAATACGCGGCAAAGCAGCGCACGTAGCAAAATCCCGCCACCTTGCCATTGCTTTGCGATTTGAGTAGTGTCTCGCCCCTCACGGGCTCGGTCGCACCGCGTTCGCGCCAGCCCGATCCGCCATTTAGCGCCCGTAGCTCAACTGGATAGAGCACCAGACTACGGATCTGGGGGTTAGGGGTTCGAATCCTCTCGGGCGCGCCATCCTGCTCCGCGCCGAAGTCCTGCCGGGCGGCGCGGCAAGGAAACGGTGAGACGGGGTAAGGAAAGGCTCCCACCACCGGTCAAGCCAGAGCAATGAAGCGCAAGACAACGCGCTCGGATTCGGCCCTTTGGGCGGGACTCGTACTTGCGATTGTGGCCGCGATCCCGGCCCGACACATCGGCCATGCCGAAAATCCGCTCATTTCTGCAACTTCGACGACCTCGAGGGAAATTACCGGCCTGTTCAAATACCTGTTTTCCGCTGTTCGCCAAGGCGTCGCGACCCGACGTCGGCATTGTGGCGGCGGCAACCGGGCAAACGATCGCATGAATCGGCTCAGGACTGCGGTCGGCTCAGGGCCGGTGGCGCCCTACGACCAGTGGCGCACCGGTCCGGTATCGACGTGGACGAAATTGGAGCGCGGGTAAAAGCCGACGCCGCCGGCCTTCAGGTCCAGCGCCGCGCGGTGAACGTCCCGCAGCCGGCGCTCGGTCACCCGGATGTCGATCGCCTTGCCCTTGGTATGGAAGCTGTTCTTGGCGACGCCGTTGCTGAACTCGCGCAGCAACGCGTTGGTCTTGGGCGAGCGATAGCCGGAGATGACGCCGATGGGCTGCGCGATCTCGAGCGTGGTGCCCAGCACGAACAGAAGATCGAGCAGCGACGGGTCGATCGCCTTCACCTCGTTGGTGCGGTGATCGCGCAGCACGCGGTCGATCCGCTTCAACGCCTCGGGGACGTAACGCCCGTCCTGCCAGTAGACGGTGTCGATCTGCTCGCCGGTGTGAAGCCCGATGAGCGAGATGCTGCGCTCGGCGGCGGTGCGGGCCCAAACATCGCGCGGCAAGCTCAACAAGGAGACCGAACACAGCGCGCCGAATTGCAGGACTCGGCGTCGGCTGACACCGCCTGTGTCGGAATGATCTTGAACGCGTCCGTTACGCGCCATGAATTCCCCTGAGAGTGGAGTCGACGGTTCGTCTCTTGAAGCGAACCGCCGGCCCAGATACGCCAATCCGGGGAAAAAGTAAACCCGTCTCGTCATTACGATTCGCCGAATCCCAGGATTCGCGACAGCGCGCGATCGCGCCCATAGATGTCGTTGCGGAACTGCATCGTGCCGTCGCTCCCGATATACGCGGTCCGGTATGTCACTTGAATCGCTAGCGGTTCGGCCAGATCGACAACAAATGTCGATTCACCGTTCATGGCTTGTTCGATTCTTTCGCGAGACCAGTAAAGATTTCCTTTCAATGCGAATTCCGCCAGTGCGGCGGCGTCCGCCACGCGTATGCACCCCGAGCTGAAGGCGCGCCGGTCTTTCAGGAAAAGCGCCTTGTTCGGCGTGTCGTGCAGATAGATGTCGAAGGCGTTGCCGAGCGTGAAGCGGATGCGCCCGAGCGCGTTCAAGGGCCCGGGCTCCTGGGTGAATCTGTGGGTCAGGCCCTGGGGGGATATCGACGTCCAATCGATAGTCCTGGGGTCGACCTCGCACGCGTTCGCGCCCCAATCCTCGAACACCTTGATGCGCTGCCGTTCGAGGAAGGCCGGATCGCGCTGCACCTTCGGCAGGATGTCCTTGCGTGCGATCTTCCGCGGAACGGTCCAGCTGGGCAGGAACGTGACCGCGGTGATGCGGTCGTCGAACATGGGAGTGCGGCGGTCCGGCCTTCCGACGATGACCGGCATGTGGAGGAAGGCCTTGCCGTCCTCGACCGCGACCACATCGAAGGCCGGAACATTGACGACCAGATGGCGGGGCTCGGAGAGCGGCGGCTGCCAGCGAAGCCGCTCCATGTTCACGATGATCTGGTCGGCGCGCGCACGCGGCGCGACGTTGAGGGCCGCGCGCGTCTTCTCACCCACGACCCCGTCGCCGGCCAATCCGTGCCGGCGCTGGAATCGAAGCACCGCGGTCTCGAGGAGCGGATCGTAAACGGTGTCCGCGCTTTCGCCCCCCGCGAGATTGCCCGCATCGAGATCGCCCGCATTGAGATCGCCGAGCCGGGCGAGCTGGCGCCGCACGATGGAAACACGGGCGTCGTTGGCGCCTGGTTCCAGGTTCAAGCCGCGGGGAAGGAGCGGCCAATCGCCATCGGCGGCGCGACGGCGGAACGTCGGCAGCGCGTCGCGCAGCCCCCGGTACGCAGGCCAGTCGGGCGCAAGCGAAGCGAGCCAGGCGTCGAAATCGGGCGCCTCGAGGCCCATTGCGAGCCAGGCGGCCGCGTCGACCGTCGGAGCCGCGACCGCTAGCTCGGGGTCGCGCTGGGCGGGATCCGCCTGGCCGGTCCGAATGTCATGGATGTACCGGAGCATGGCCGCCGTCAGGCGCGCATCGGTTGCGGCGATCTGTCGCGGCCCGAGTGGGCCGGGCGGCCCCGACCGACCGTGGAATGGCTCCAGGGGCGGCATCGCGTAGCGCGCCGGATCGAGCCCCTCGTCGGCCGCCGCGGCCAACAGACTCACGGCTGCCGCCGCCTGCTTCGACCAGCGGTCCGCCTCCCGCCAGGCAAGTCGGTTGCCGCGGGCGGCGTAGAACGCCCGCAGTTCGCTTGCGTCCCGAGCCGCGCGTTCGCCGGCGACAGACGGCGGCCCTTCGGCGAGAAGGGCCCGCAATGCGTCCTGTTCGCCGTTGGCGCGCGCTTGCGCGCACGGCAGGGCCGCGAATACCGCGAATACCAGGGGAACGAGACGACGCAACTGTGTTCGCATCCAATGCTTGCCCATCCGCGGGCGACGGGCCCCCGCGTTGAAAGTGATACGGCGCCACGCAGGCCTGCGCGACGGCGCAGGCGCCGGTGACCGGCCGTTACTTGGAGAGCATGACCTCGGTCGATTTGATGATCGCGAAGGCCGTATCGCCGACCTTGAGGCCGAGATCGGTCACCGACTCGGCCAAGACCATCGACGTCAGCACGTTGCCGCCGCCGATATCGATCTTGACCTTGGCCGCAACCTCGTCCGTCACGATCTCGACCACCTTGCCCTTGATCTGGTTGCGTGCACTGATCTTCATGTCGCACTCCTCCGGCCCGTCGCCGTGCGCCCCGGCATGGCCAATCGGCCGGCGCGGTCGCGGGCTCCTTCAGGGGCTGTTGTAGACCACGCGGCCCAGCCCGGCTACGTCATATCCGCCCAGTTCCTTGGCCTTCTCCACGCAGCGGGGACCGTGGGCGAACGACAGCAGGCGCTGGACCCCGGATTCGAAATATTCGCGGCGCCGCACGGCCAGGTCATAGCGCTCGCGGTGCAGGGGCACGAAATCGAGCCGGAACTGACGCGCGACCGCCTGGACGCCGAACCCGGCCTCGGCCTTGCCCTCGCTCACGCTCACGGCGACGTCGGCCTCGCTCAGCGCCGGTGGCGCAACGACCGTCAGGTCCTTGAACGTGAGGCCTTCGCCTTCCAGCAGATGGGACAACAGGATGCGGGCGCCGGCCTCCTCCTGGCGGTCGACGAACCGGGCCTTGGAGCGGGCGAGGTCCTTGAGGCCGGCGATGCCGCGCGGGTTCGAGGCGGGCAGGATGAGCCCCTGTTCCCGCCACGCCCATTCGAGCAGCACCACGTCGAGCCCCGAGAGCGTGTCTCGCACCGCCGTCACGTTGTATTCGCCCGCGCCGGAATCGAAAACGTGGAGCCCGCAGACCGTCGCCTTCCCTTCCGCGAACCTTCTCAGCCCGTCGAGGCTGCCGCCCAGCAGGACCGCGAGCTCGCACCCGGATTCGCGCGCCGCCCACTCCAGAAGCGGATCGTGGCTGCCGACGATCATTTCGGTGGGCCGGGTGGCGGACTTCAGGTCCGGCGCCGCGCTCGTGTTCCGGATCAGCCACAGGTCGATGAGGGCCTTCGGGAACAGCCATTTCCCCGCCACGCGCGTGCACGGAATCCGGCGCATCCGCACCAGGTCGTAGAGCTTGCGCTCCTTGATGCGCAGATATTCCGCGGCCTCGCGCGTCGTCATCATCTCGGACAAGGGCGTCGTCTCCCAAAAACAGTTCGGCCCGCCCGACCGGGTGCCGGCCGATCGAGTGCCGGCCGGTCGCGTTTGGAAACGGGCGGCATGATCGATCGCGTCACCGGAGTTTACGGGCAAGAGCCGACCGGCGGAAAGGGCCACGCATTCCAGCCCGATCTCGGACCCGGCCTCAGCCGTAGCGCTCCTCGTCCCACGGATCGCCGTGGTTGTGGTAGCCGCGCGTCTCCCAGAAGCCGGGCCGGTCGGTGGCCGAAAACTCGACCCGCTTCACCCATTTCGCGCTTTTCCAGAAATAGAGCTTGGGGATGACCACGCGCACGGGCCCGCCGTGCTCGCGGCCGATCGGCTCCCCTTCCCATTTGTGGGCGAGCATCACGTCCTCGCCGTCGAAATCGCTCAAAGGAACATTGGTGGTGTAGGTGTCGAAGCTGTGGAAGATGACGAACCGGGTTTCCGGCTTCGGCCGCACCAGGGACATCAGGTGGCGCGCGGCCACGCCCTCCCATTCGTTGCCGAAGCGCGACCAGGACGTCACGCAGTGGATGTCGGAGACCGAATGCGCCGCGGGCTGTGCCAGGAAATCGTCCCAAGTCCAGCGCACGGGATTCTCCACCGTCCCGTCGATGGTGAGCCGCCACTTGTCGAGGGGGATGTCGGGCTGCACGCCCAGGTCCAGCACCGGCCAGTTCTTGACCTCGCGTTGGCCCGGCGGCAGGCGCTCGCGCTCCGGATCGCCGCTCTTGCCCGTGAGCAGCCGCCCCTCGCGCGCCCAGGCGCGCTTGGTCTCGACGAGCTTGTTCGTCGCCTTGGCCGGCGGGTCGTCGCGATCCTCGCTCATGGCGCTGCCTTCGTCGCTCCCGCGTCCGATGCGGGGCGGTCAGAGAATTTCGAGCACGGATTCGGGCGGCCGTCCCACCGCCGCCTTGCCGTCGGCAAGCACGATCGGCCGCTCCATCAGAATCGGGTTCTCGACCATCGCGGCGACGAGCTTGTCGTCGCCGAGCTTCGGGTCGTCGAGATGGAGCGTCCGGTAAGGCTCCTCCTGGCGCCGCATCAACTCGCGCGGCGTGCGCCCGAGCAGGCGCAGGATCCTTTTCAGTTCGGCCGCGGTCGGCGGCGTTTTCAGATACTCGATGACCTTGGGCTCGATGCCGCGCGCCCGCAGCAGCTCGAGAGTCTGGCGCGACTTGCCGCAACGGGGATTGTGATAGATCGTGACCGCCGTCATTCCCATCCCATCGTGTTTGTCGGTCGGTTCATATGGGCGTCGGCACCCGCATGATCCAGTGCCGCATGGGGACTGGGCGTGCCGGCCCACGCCACTGGCCGGTCGCCCCGTGTGACATCCGCCGCGCGAAACGGTAAGCTCCCTCAACATGATACCGCGAACGGCCATGAAAGTAACCGGCAGGGCCGCTCCTTGGCGGCGTGTAATCGCCGTCCTGGCGCTGGCGTGCGTCCTCCTGATGGGCGGCGCGGCGCTCGGACCGGCCTTGGCGCAGGTTCCGCAGCTCCCCGAGGCGCTAACCGGAGGCGGCGAACAGGCCGGCCCCCAGACCGACACGGAGGCCGCCGCCGGCCAGGTCACGGTCAAGGATCTTGAGGCGCTGCTGTCCACCCTGGAGACCCCGGCCGAGCGGGACAAACTCGCCGCTCAATTGCGGGCGCTCATTGCCGCCAAGAAGCAGGTTCCGGAGAAGGAACAGGGCGTCACCCAACGGTTTCTCGACCTGCTTTCCGAGCGGATCGGGATGCTGAGCGCCGAAGTGACGGCCGCCGCCGCGGCGCTGGTGGATGCCCCCGAACTGTTCCGGTGGCTTGGCCGCCAGGTCCAAGACGAGTATTCGCGGCAACGCGCGATCGAGATTCTGACCAAGCTGGCGATCGTGCTGGGCGCCGGGCTCGGGGCGGCTGCGCTCGCCCGCATGGCGCTGGCGCGGCCGCGCCGCCTGGCCGAGCGCGGCGAGCATGTCTCGCGCATCTTGCGCTGGCTCCTGCTGTTGGTGCGCACCCTGCTCGAGATCGCGCCCACGGTCATCTTCGCGGCCGCGTGCTACCTGGTGCTCCCGTTGACCGATCCAAGCCACACGACGAAGGCGATCGCGCTTGCCGTCGTGAACGCCGTCGTGCTGGTGCGCGTGGTCATGGCGGCGGCGTTCCTCATCCTGTCGCCCGCATCGGCCTCGCTGCGCCTGTTGCCGTTTTCCGACGAGACGACGCAGTACGCCTATATCTGGGTGCGGCGCCTGGCGACGCTGGCCATCTACGGCTATTTCGCCGCCCATGCGGCGCTGCTGCTGGGGCTTTCGAAGACCGGCTACGCCACGGTCCTGAACGTTCTCGGCCTGGTGATGGCCGTGATGCTCGCGATCCTCGTGCTCCAGAACCGGAGCGAGGTGGCGGCCTGGATTCGGGGCGAGGCGGCGGGCGGGCGCATCGCGCGGTTCTCGGCGGTCCAAAGCCTGCGGCGCCTGCTGGCCGATCTTTGGCACATCCTGACCATCCTTTATGTGCTGGCGATCTATCTGGTGTGGGCGCTCAGGATCGAGGGCGGCTTCGAGTTCGTGTTCACCGCGACCGTGCTTACGGTGGCCACTCTCGTCATCGCGCGTCTTGCGGTCGTGGTGACCGATCAGGCGATCGCGCGCGGCTTCTCGGTGGGGGAGGAATTGCGGGACCGTTTCCCGACGCTCGAGTCGCGGCTGAACCGGTATCTGCCGATTCTCAACGTCGTCACCAAGGTCGTGGTCTATGGGCTGGCCGCCCTCGTGCTTCTTCAGGTATGGGGCATCGGCGCGGTCGGCTGGGTGACGAGCGATCTGGGGCGGCGACTCACCGCGACGGTCATCACCATTGCGCTTGCGCTCGCCGGCGGCCTGGCGTTCTGGGAGTTCGCCAGCCTCTACATCGAAAGCTACCTCTCGCGCGCCGAAGCGGCCGGCGAGCCCGAGGAACGGCGCGCGCGCATCAGAACGCTGCTCCCCGTGCTTCGGACCACGCTGCTCGTGTTCCTGGTCGCCATGGTCTCCCTCATCGTGTTGGCCCAGATCGGCATCAACATCGCGCCCCTGCTGGCGGGCGCGGGCATCGTCGGCCTGGCCATCGGTTTCGGCGCGCAGAAGCTGGTGCAGGACATCTTCACCGGTCTGTTCGTCTTCCTCGAGGCGTCGGTCGCGGTCGGCGACGTGGTGGAGCTGGGCGGGCACGAAGGCATCGTCGAGACGATGTCGATCCGAAGCATTCGGCTGCGCGACCTCGAAGGCAACGTCCATACGATTCCCTTCAGCGCCGTCTCGACGGTGATGAACCGCACCAAGGTCTTTTCCTATTACATGTTCGACATCGGCATCGGCTATGGCGAGAGCGTGGATCGGGCCATCCAGACCATGCGCGAGGTCGGCCAAGGGATGTGCGACGACAAGGAGTTCCGGCGCGTCATCCTGGAGCCCCTCGAGGTCCTGGGGCTGGACCGCTTCGCCGATTCGGCGGTCATGATCAAGGCGCGGATCAAGACGCTCCCGGGCCGCCAGTGGATGGTGGGGCGCGAGTTCAACCGGCGCCTCAAGATGCGCTTCGACGAGCTCGGGATTGAGATCCCGTTCCCGCAGCGCACGATCACGTTCGGCGGCGCCAATCCCTTCGCGGCCGAGGCCAAGGCGGAAGGCGGGCCGTCGCGCGGCTGAACCGGTCGTCCGCCCGGGCGCGGCACGTTTTCCTACCGTGAGAGTTCGGCGATCAACGCCTCGATCTCGTCGGCGTCGCGGGCGCGCAGCACGCGGGCGGCGACGTCGCGGGTGAAGCCGGCG
>JBAVNO010000054.1:0-6855 GCA_049691095.1 Alphaproteobacteria bacterium
GCGTCTCGGCATCGCTGGCCGGGCCCCGCCGCTCGGCGCGGAACAGCTTGCTGCCGTCGGGAAGCGCCAGGAGCGCCCGCAGATGCAGCCTGTCTTGCCCTTCCATTTCGGCGAGCGCCGCGATCGGCGTGCGGCATGATCCGTCGAGGGCACCAAGCAGCGCCCGCTCCGCCGTGACGCGGATACGTGTGGCCTCATCGTTGAGCGCAGCCAGCAGCGTGCGCACGCGTTCGTCGGCCGACCGGCATTCGATGCCGATCGCGCCCTGGCCCACCGCCGGCAACATCTCCTCGGTGGAGAGAATGGCCGCCGGCGCGTCCGTCAGGCCGAGCCGTTTCAGGCCGGCAAGCGCCAGTACCGTGGCGTCGACCTGGCCTTCGGCGAGCTTGCGCAGCCGCGTCTGGACGTTGCCGCGGAACGTCACCACCCGGACATCGGGCCGTTGGGCGAGAATCTGGGCCTGGCGGCGCAGCGACGCCGTGCCCACCTTCGCCCCTTCGGGAAGCCCCGAGATCGCGGACACGCCCGGCGCGAAGAACGCATCGCGCGGGTCCTCCCTCGCGAGCAGGCAGACGATCTCGAGCCCCGGCGGCAGCCAGGTCGGCACATCCTTCATGGAATGGACGGCCAGATCGATCTCGAACGCCAGCAGCGCCTCTTCGATCTCCTTGGTGAACAGGCCCTTGCCGCCGATCTCGGCCAGCGCGCGGTCGGTCACCTTGTCTCCCGAGGTGCGGATGATCCGGGTTTCGATGGCGCCCGGCTCCGCCAATTGCGGGTGGGCGCGGGACAGCCGCTCATGCACCTCGCGGGTCTGGGCCAGGGCAAGCGGACTCCCGCGGGTACCTATACGCAGGCTTCGAGGCGGCGCCATGGCTTGTGTTTACCCCTTGCTCCGCCGATGGAAAAGTGGTTCGTCGCCGCCATGTGGCGGCAGCCTCGGCGGGCCGCGGAAGGATTGCCGGAAATCGATACGACATGATCGTACTCGGTATCGAGACCAGTTGCGACGAGACGGCGGCGGCCGTGGTCACCGACGGCCGCGACATCCTGGCCAATCGAATCCAGTCTCAGGTCGCGCTGCATGCGCCTTTCGGCGGCATCGTGCCCGAAATCGCCGCGCGCTCGCACCTCGATCATCTCGATGGCCTGATCGCCGATGCCCTGCGCGAATCCCGGACCGAGATCGCCGCCCTCGACGGCATCGCGGCGACCGCCGGGCCGGGATTGATCGGCGGTCTGCTGGTGGGCGTGATGACGGCCAAGGCCATGGCGGTGGCGCTCGAGCGCCCGTTCATCGCGGTCAATCACCTGGAGGGGCACGCCTTGTCGGCGCGTCTCAGCCACGGGGTCGAGTTTCCGTATCTCCTGCTGCTGGTGTCGGGCGGCCATTGCCAACTCCTCATAGCCGAGGACGTGGGCCGCTACCGCCGCCTCGGCACCACCATCGACGACGCCGTGGGCGAGGCCTTCGACAAGACCGCCAAGCTCTTGGGACTCGGCTATCCCGGCGGCCCGGAGATCGAGCGCCGCGCGGGCTCGGGCCGTGCGGCGCGGTTCGACCTGCCGCGGCCGCTCAAGGGCGCCAGCGGGTGCCATTTCTCGTTCTCCGGTTTGAAGACGGCGGTGCGGCGCACGGTCGAGTCCCTGGGTCCGCCCCCTTATGCCGAAACCGATGTCGCCGACCTTGCCGCATCCTTTCAGGCCGCCGTCGGCGACGTTCTGGTCGACCGTTGCGCCAACGCCATCGCCGCGTTCCGCCGTCTCCACAGCCAAGGACACACGCTGGTGATGGCAGGCGGCGTCGCCGCCAATCGGTATCTGCGCGGCCGGCTGGAAGAGCTTTGCAAGCGCGAGGGAATGACCGCGCTGGCCCCGCCCCAATTCCTTTGCACCGATAACGCCGCCATGATCGCCTGGGCCGGCGTCGAGCGCCTCTCGCGGGGCCTTACCGATCCCCTGGATTTCGCGGCGCGGCCCCGCTGGCCGCTCGACCCCGACGCGCCGAAGGCGGTCGGAGCGGGCGTGAAGGCGTGAGCTTGGTGCGCCACCCCCGCTGCACCGTCGCCTGCGGCCGATTGCAGGTTGGACCGGTGCCGGCGTCCGTGGCACCGTGACATCGCGGTGCGTCACTTGGGTGCGCCAGGGTGGGGCACGCCAGCGCGGGGTGCGCCAGGGTAGGCACCGGTAGGGTAGGCCCCGGCAAGGGGCACGGAAGCATGGGGGATTTGGAACAAGAAAAACATGGCGGCACACGGGTCGCCATCGTCGGCGCCGGGGCGTGGGGCACCGCGTTGTCCCTCGTCGTGCGCCGCGCCGGCGGCACGCCCGTCATCTGGGCGCGGGAGACCGAGGTCGCGGCCCTCATCAATTCCGCCCGCGAGAACCCCCTGTTCCTGCCCGGGATCCGGCTCGACCGGGAAATCCGCGCCACCAACGAGATGGCGGAGCTTGCGGGCAGCGACGTCGTGCTGCTGGCGACGCCGGCGCAATTCGTGCGCGAGACGCTGGCGCGGCTCGTGCCGGCGCTTGGCGCATCGCGGCCCTGCGTCCTCTGCGCCAAGGGCATCGAGCGCGGTACGCTCTCGCTCATGAGCGAAGTGGCGGCCGAGACCGCGCCCGGTTTTCCCATCGCCGTCCTGTCGGGGCCCACCTTCGCGGTGGAAGTCGCCCACGATCTCCCGACCGCCGTGACGCTCGCCTGCGCCGACCGCGCCGTGGGCGAGACCATGGCCCGTGTCCTGGGAAGCCGGCGATTCCGGGTCTATCTGGCCGACGATGTGATCGGAGCCGAGCTCGGCGGCGCGGTCAAGAACGTGATCGCCATCGCCTGCGGCATCACGATCGGCCGGAAACTGGGCGACAACGCACGCGCCGCCCTGATCACGCGCGGGTTGGCCGAGATCGTGCGGCTGGGGCTGGCCATGGGGGCGAAGGTTTCGACCATGATGGGCCTCTCGGGGCTTGGGGATCTGACGCTGACCTGCAACGGCACGCAGTCGCGCAACACCTCTCTCGGCATCGCGCTCGGCCGCGGCGAACGGCTTGCCCACGTGCTGGCGCGCGGCGTGTCGGTGAGCGAAGGCGTTTTTTCCGCCGATGCGGTCCGGCAACTGGCGGAACGCCACGGCATCGAGATGCCGATCTGCTTTGCGGTCGATCGGGTGCTCAATCACGGCGCCGACATCGACGTCGCCATACGGTCGCTGCTGGACCGCCCCGTGGGCGACGAGATGGAGGGGATCGAGGCCAATATCCTGGATCGCCACGGCGGTCTGAGCTAGCCTTCGCGCCCTACGGCGGGGAGACGGTCAATTCGCCGAGAAAGGGAGAGGGCGCCGCGATGCTCTTTTGTTTCATCTGCATGGACAAGCCCGGCTCCGCCGCGCTGCGCGCGGACACGAGGCCCACCCATCTCGCGTATCTCGACAAGTTCATGGACCGCATCGCCATCGCCGGACCGTTGCAGACCGAGGATCGCGCGGCGCCGACCGGAAGCCTGATGATCCTCGATTTCGGCAGCCGCGAAGAAGCCGACACGTTCGCCAGGAACGATCCCTATGCCAAGGCCGGCCTGTTCGAGAGCGTGACGGTCACGCCGTTCAAGAAGGTGTTCCCCACGCCGTCCTGATCGGGTGAAGGCCCGATTGGGTGAAGGAAGGTTCCGGTGGCCTATTGGCTCATGAAGTCGGATCCCGAGACCTGGTCGTGGGACGATCAGCTTCGGGACGGCACCGCGGAGTGGGACGGCGTGCGCAACTACCAGGCCGCGAACAACATGAAGGCGATGCGCAAGGGCGACCGCGCGTTCTTCTACCATTCGAGCGACGAGAAACGAATCATGGGCGTGGTCGAGATCGTGCGCGAATACTATCCCGACCACACCGACGAGACCGGGCGGTTCGGAATGGTCGACGTGAGGGCGGTGGCCACCGCCAAGACGCCGGTCGATCTTTCCGCGATCAAGGCGGAACCCGCCCTTTCCCACCTCGCCCTGGTGCGCCAGTCTCGGCTTTCGGTGATGCCGGTCGACGCCAAGGCGTGGGCGCTTTTGTCGCGCATGGCCGGGCTCAGGCCTTGATGCGCCGCGAGGGGCTGCACTCCTAGCCCCGCAACGGGCCGGTTTCCCCAGTCCATGGTGTCCAACAGGCCGTTGATGTGGCGGCGCTTTTCGTATTAGCGTCGGGAGCACAGGGGAAGCGCGGGGCGGGACCCATCCATGAGTTACCTGGAAAAGACCCTCCAGCCGGGGGAAACCGTGATCTATCAGACGCGGCTCCACTGGATCGTGTATCTGCCGGCCGTGGTGCTCATAGCCGCGGGGCTGTGGATCCTGCTGTATACGGAAATCCATGTCCTGGACATGCCGGTGACCCGGTACGCGGGCCTGATCGCGATCGTGCTCGGCGCCGCATCCTGGGTGCTCGCCTGGATCCGGCGGATCTCGACCGAGATGGCGATCACCAATCGGCGCGTGATCGCGAAAATCGGGTTCGTTTGGCGCAAGACGTTCGAGATCGACCGCCAGAAGGTCGAAAGCGTGAAGGTGGACCAGAGCATCCTGGGCCGCATCCTGGACTATGGGACCGTTACCGTGACCGGCACCGGCTCCAGCAGCGAGCCCGTCCAGAACATCGATTCGCCCCTCGAGTTCCGCAACAAGCTGCTGGCGAGTTGATCGCCCGGGGCTTGGCCCCTTCGGGCCCGGTCCCGTGGGGCGGCGGGCCGGCGGCCGATCCTCCCAGGCCAACTTGTGCGCCCCGCGGAATCCGCCGATAATTCGCCCTTCGCGGCCTTTCCGGCCCGGGCCCGGCCTCGCACGAGGCAGGAGCCGGGCCGGAATGATAAACACGAGACCGCACGGACCGGCCATGCCGCGGGCCGACAAAGAGGGAGGGGTGTACGCAATGACCGAACCGCACGTCTACAAGGTTCCGAAGGCCCTGGCCGGGTCCGCGTGGATCGACGAAGAGGCCTTTACCCGCGAATACGAGCGGTCGATCACCGATCCGGACGGTTTCTGGCGCGAGCACGGCAAGCGTCTGCAATGGATCAAGCCCTTCACCAAGGTGAAGGACGCATCCTTCACCGGGGACGTGCACATCCGCTGGTATTACGACGGCACGCTGAACGCCTCTGCCAATTGTCTCGACCGGCACTTGGCGACCCGCGGCGACCAGACGGCGATCCTCTGGGAGGGGGACGATCCGTCGGAAAGCAAGTCCATCACCTATCGCCAGCTCCATGTGGAGGTCTGCCGGTTCGCCAACGCCCTGAAGTCGCTGGGGGTCAAGAAGGGCGACCGGGTCTCGATCTATCTGCCGATGATCCCCGAAATCGCGGTGGCCATGCTGGCGTGCGCGCGAATCGGCGCCATCCATTCGATCGTGTTCGCCGGATTCTCTCCCGATTCGCTGGCCGGCCGGATTCAGGACTGCGACTCGAATTGCCTCATCACGGCCGACGAGGGGCTCCGCGGCGGCCGCAAGGTGGCTCTCAAGACGAATGCGGACAAGGCGCTGCAATCCTGTCCGGGCGTGAAGAACGTGGTGGTGGTGCGCCGCACCGGCGGTTCCGTCCCGATGACGCCGGGGCGCGATGTCTGGTACCACGAGGTGTGCGCGGCCGCGAGCCCCGATTGCCCGCCCGAGGCAATGTCCGCCGAGGACCCTCTGTTCATCCTCTACACCTCGGGATCGACGGGGAAACCCAAGGGCGTGCTGCACACGACCGGCGGGTATCTGGTGTACGTCGCGCTCACGCACCAACTCGTCTTCGATTATCACGACGGCGACGTGTATTGGTGCACGGCCGACGTGGGATGGGTCACGGGACACAGCTACATCGTGTACGGACCGCTTGCGAACGGCGCCATCTCGCTGATGTTCGAGGGCGTGCCGACCTACCCCGATTCGTCGCGCTTCTGGCAGGTGGTGGACAAGCACAAGGTCAACATTTTCTACACCGCGCCCACGGCCATTCGCGCGCTGATGCGCGAGGGCGACGCGCCGGTGAAGAAGACGTCGCGTGCCTCGCTGCGCATCCTCGGCACAGTGGGCGAGCCCATCAATCCCGAGGCGTGGGAATGGTATTACAACGTCGTCGGCGAAAAGCGCTGCCCCATCGTCGACACTTGGTGGCAGACGGAGACCGGCGGCATCCTGATCACGCCGCTGCCGGGCGCCACGCCGCTCAAGCCCGGGTCCGCGACGCGCCCCTTCTTCGGCATCAAGCCGGTCATCGTCGATGGCGCGGGCCGCGAACTGGAAGGCGCCGGCGAGGGCAATCTCTGCATCGCCGACGCGTGGCCGGCGCTGGCGCGCACCGTTTTCGGCGATCACCCGCGTTTCATCCAGACCTATTTCTCGACCTACCCCGGGCGCTATTTCACGGGCGACGGCTGCCGGCGCGACCCGGACGGCTATTACTGGATTACGGGGCGCGTCGACGACGTGATCAACGTCTCCGGCCACCGCATCGGCACGGCCGAGGTCGAAAGCGCGCTGGTCGGCCACGGCAAGGTGGCCGAGGCGGCGGTGGTCGGATTCCCCCACGACATCAAGGGCCAGGGGATCTACGCCTACGTGACGCTGATGGCCGGCATCGAGCCCAGCGACGATCTGCGCAAGGAGCTGGTGCAGTGGGTCAGGAGCGAAATCGGTCCGATCGCGACGCCCGACGTGATCCAATGGGCGCCGGGACTGCCCAAGACGCGCTCGGGCAAGATCATGCGCCGAATCTTGCGCAAGATCGCGGCCAACGAGACCGACAATCTCGGAGATACGTCCACACTCGCCGATCCCAGCGTCGTCGATCATCTGATCGAGAACCGCCCGCGGAGTTGACGGGTGCGGC
>JBAVNO010000055.1:0-2514 GCA_049691095.1 Alphaproteobacteria bacterium
CCGCCGACCGGGAAGCCGTAGCCCTGGTGCACGTCGGGCCTCGCGAGCGCCGCGCCGACGATGCCCGGAAGGGTGGCGACGTTCTGCAGCTGCTCGAGCGCGCGGTCGGCCAGGATCGCCTCCAGCAGCTCCCGGTCCGCGAAGACGCGCGCGGGCACGCGCATGTCCGCACGCGACGCGGCTGGGATCTCCCAGAGCGTCTCGTCGATCTGCACGAGCTCAGACGTCGAAGACGACGCGGCCGTGCCAGACACCCCCCTCCTGCTCGAACCGGAGCCCGTTGAGCGAGATGCCCTTCACGAGCGGGCGCGGTGTCCCGTGGTCGCCGGCGACCGTCGCCTGCAGGCTCTCCTCTCCGAGCTCGATCGACGTGATGTGTCTCGGGACGAACTGCTCGATCTCCACGAGGAAGAGAAGCTCGTCGAGCCAGTCGACGAGCAGGAGCGTGCGATCGCGCCCCCGCAGCTCGATGCTGACCTCCGTCGGCTGTCCGTTCTCGCTCCCGGCCACGAGCTCGGCGAAGGCGTCGAGCGCGGCGGCGAAGGTCTCGTCGTAGGGCGTGAGCGCGAAGCCCTCGGGTGTGCGGGTCAGGAACACCGTGTCGCCCTCGCCGACCCCAAGCTCGGCCAGCGCCTCCCTGGGCAGGGTGAGGCCCAGCGAATTGCCGACCCGGCGCAGCTTGAGAGTGTACATGACGGGGCCTCCTGGGCCGAAAGCGAGTGTATACTGACGTAATTACTAATTACACGTATGTTATTACAAGCTCGGGCCGAAGGCAAGATCGCCACGATCGCGGACAAGCCGGGTCGTTCTGCGGGCGGGATCGGCCGGCCCCCGCACCGGGGTCCCTGGCTCATGGCGTGGCGGCTCGCCGTCTTTGTGGCGGCTTTCCGCGGCCTTCGCGGTCCGCTCGCGGTGCCCGTGGAGCGCCTTTGTGGCGATGCAGCACGTGGACGCCACGCGCGCTGCCGCCTTATACTGCCGGCCTTCCGCGCCGCGCCCCGAATGGCGTGAGGGGGATGGCGGCTATGACGGGTTGGGCATGACGGATTTTCCCAAGAAGGGCTTGGACGATTGGCGGGCGCTGGCCTCCGAGGAGATGCGGGGTCCTTCCGCCGACGCGCTCGTCTGGGTGACGCCCGAAGGCATCCCGTTCAAGGCCGTGTACACGGCGGCCGACCTGGAAGCGCTCGAGAACCTGGACTCGCTGCCCGGATTCCCGCCCTTCCTGCGCGGGCCGCGGGCGACCATGTACGCCTACCGGCCCTGGACCATCCGCCAATACGCCGGGTTCTCCACCGCCGAGGAATCCAACGCCTTCTATCGCGAGGGCCTGCGGAGCGGCCAGATGGGCCTCTCGGTGGCCTTCGACCTCGCCACCCACCGGGGCTACGACTCCGACCACCCCCGCGTCGTGGGCGACGTGGGCAAGGCCGGGGTCGCGATCGACTCGGTCGAGGACATGAAGCTCCTGTTCGACGGCATCCCGCTGGACAAGATGAGCGTGTCCATGACCATGAACGGCGCCGTGCTGCCGGTCCTGGCCGGCTACATCGTCGCCGCCGAGGAGCAAGGCGTAAGCCAGGACAAGCTGTCGGGGACCATCCAGAACGACATCCTCAAGGAGTTCATGGTCCGCAACACCTACATCTATCCGCCCGGCCCCAGCATGCGGATCGTGGCCGACATCATCGAGTACACGGCCAAGAACATGCCCCGGTTCAACTCGATCTCGATCTCCGGCTATCACATGCAGGAAGCGGGCGCGACGGCGGTCCAGGAGCTCGCCTTCACCATCGCCGACGGGCTGGAATACGTGCGCGCGGCGATGACCCGCGGCCTCGCGGTCGACGATTTCGCGCCCCGGCTTTCGTTCTTCTTCTCCATCGGCATGAACTTCTTCATGGAGATCGCGAAGCTGCGCGCGGCGCGGCTGCTGTGGGCCAATGTCATGCGCCGCTTCGAGCCTGAGAATCCCATGAGCATGGCGCTGCGCACCCATTGCCAGACTTCGGGTGTCAGCCTCACCGAGCAGGACCCCTACAACAACATCGTCCGCACCACCATCGAGGCCATGGCGGCGGTGCTGGGCGGCACCCAGTCGCTGCACACCAACTCGTTCGACGAGGCGCTCGCCCTGCCGACGCCGTTCTCGGCCCGGATCGCGCGCAACACCCAGCTCATCATCGCCGAGGAAACCGGCATCCCCAAAGTCGTGGATCCGCTGGGTGGCTCGTACTTCATCGAAAGCCTGACCGCGAGCCTGGCCGAGGAGGCCTGGAAGATCATCGAGGAAGTCGAGGCCATGGGGGGCATGACCAAGGCGGTCGAATCCGGCATGCCGAAGCTCAGGATCGAGGAATCGTCCGCCCGCAAGCAGGCCCGGGTCGACCGCAGCGAGGAAACCGTGGTCGGCGTCAACAAGTACCAGCCCGAAAAGCCCGAGCACGTGGACATCCTGGTGATCGACAACACCAAGGTGCGCGAGTCCCAGGTCGCGCGCCTGAAGTCGAT
>JBAVNO010000056.1:0-2981 GCA_049691095.1 Alphaproteobacteria bacterium
ATCGTGCCGACTGAAGTGTTGTCCGTCAGCGGCTCGTTTACGCCGTTCACGAACACGGACATATCGGCGACGGTATCGACGTTCTTCTTGTACCGGCACACGATCCGATACAGGTTGCCAATCGAAAGGGTCAGGTTTGTGGTGCGGGACCGCAACTGGCCGGCGGCTGCGAAGACCAGTTCCCACGCCAGATAATAGGATCCGCTTATGTTGACGACCTTTATCAGCGGGCCAAAGTTCGCCAAAAGCGTTGCGTCGGCCTGCGAAACGACCCGACCGCCGATGGGCCCGGCGGTTAAGAACAAAGTGACCGTGTAGGTAAGTTCGGTCTGACCCGAGGCGGTCACGCGCGGCATCGGCTTGAACGCCACCCGCGAGTTGCCGGTATTCTTCAAGAACACCGCCACGGACGTTCTCCCTTAAACGCTCTGCGCCTGGTTCTTGAGCAGGCCGACCGCATTGCCCGAGCTTGCCAGCGCGGCACCCGTTTGGTTCTCGATCACGAGGCTATAGTTCTTCGGCACGTCGAAGTCCGGCCCGATGGTGAACTGCGCCGAATAGGTCCGCGCCGTCGTCTCGTCCGCCTTCATGGCGATGCGTCCGAGGAAGACCAGGTTCTTGGATTGCTCGGCCGCGCTGGGCGAGGGGGCATACGACCCCTCGGACCCGCTGGCCGCGCCGGCAAAGGTCGAACCCCCGTCGGCCGAGGGGGCGACGTACACATTGGCGTAACCCGTCGCCGACCCCACGGTCGTGGTGGTTCCCAGCGTGACGAAGACGTCGACCGTTTTCGCCAGATCGGTGTCGTTGTCCTGGCCCGCCGACTGCCAGAACGAATTGTTGGCGAGGCTTTGGAGGTTCGTGACGGTGAGCGCCGAGGCGCTTCCGTAAGATGGTTTGATCGTAGCCATCGTGCCCTCGCTTACGTCCTCATTTGGGCCACGCGGCCCTCGATGACGAATTCGGGATTAAGCCCGATCTCTTCGGCCCTGCTGACCCGCCTTTGGCCGAGATCCAAGATGGCCGCTTTGTGATCTGCGGTCAGGATCGAGTCGGCCGCGAGCAGATCCAGTATGCCCGCTACCTTCGCCGCCACGGCCGGGTCCGTCATTTCGAAGGACTGGAACGTGTCGAGCGCCGCCGTCGCGAAAATGGCCGATTGCGCACCTGCCTGCGCGCCCGCCCGAAGGGGCAAATACAGGTCGTTGAGAAACAGATACTTCTTCACGTCGGCGGTCGCGACGTTCCGAGGCACGCTCCGCGACGGTGCTTTGAGATTCGCCGCCAGTTCCGCGTCGGTCATCGCGGTGTATCCCCGCCCCAGCGGATCGCCGGCGATCTCGCCCCTCAAGATGGAGTAAGAATCCATGACGCACCTCCTCAGGGGCTGGTGATGATGCCGGCCGCGTCCATCTGCAGCGTCAGATCACCCGAGACGTTGCCCTTGTCGGCCCCGAAGTCGGCGTAGGCGATGAGGCGTGAGGTCGTGGCGACGCCCGTATCCTTGTAAAGAACCGCCTTGCGGGCATTCGAGAATCCGGTTGCGGACTGGAGCCACGTCACGTCATTGGCGTCGAAGGTGACGGTCCCGCTTGCCAGCGTTACGGTCTTTCCCGACAAGGCCGCGCCGGCGGCGGTGTAATTCGTACCCGAAACCTCGTTCGACACGTCGCTCTTGTAGCCGTCCGTCGCCTGTGCCGGCGAATACACCGAAGTCGTGAGCATGATTTTGAGTGTGTCGGTATCCAGATCCACGCCGTCGACCTGATCGAACTGCGCTTTCCGGAATTTGTCGTACAGGACCCAGGCCATGGCCTACCTTCCCTTCACGCCCAGCGCGGCTTCACGCAGCCGCAATTCCGATTCCAGCTCGCGAATGCGATCTGCGTCCTTGCCGGGGTCGAGCTCGGCGATTTTTTGCCGGATGCGCGCGTTGCGCATCATGTGCCGCTCGATCAGCGCCGGGTCGGACCCGGACAAGTTCACGCTCAACCTTTGGCCCGCCATCGTGAGCGAGGCCGTATCCTTCGTCGCACGCCGGAAGATCGACAGGAGTCTCATGGCCGCCTCACTGGCTCAGGCGGCACTTCAAGGTGCCGGAAGCCCAGGACGTCACATTCAGGCGATACACGACGCCGGTTTCGGGTTCCTCCCCCACCTTGTCGGTATTGGCGGAATAGGTCTCGACGATGTTCCAGGTCGCCCCGTTGTCGTAGCTCCGTTCCAAATTCACGCCCGCCGAGCCGAAGCCTTGAACCGAGACGTTGAACTTGCCCCGAAGCGGAACCGGATTGGTCGCGCCCGTACCGCTGAAGGTCTGGGATATGGATGCAATGGCCATGGACTGCCTCCTTGGCGCCTTCGTCGATGGACGATGCGCTTACCGTGTCTGATTGCGATTTGTGGGGTCGTTCTGGTCAGGCCATGACGGCGATCCAATCCCGCGTCCGCGCGCCACGGGCAATACCGCAAGGCCGTCGGCGCCGGCCGAAGACGGCTATTGCCCGAGCAGCGTCTTTGCCGTCACCGGTGCGCTCGACAGGTCGCCGAGCCCGCTGGTCAGGATTGTCGCGGCGCGGCCACGGGCTCGGGCCGCGCGCAGGCGTTCGGCGAGCGCCGCTGCCTGCACCTCGGCGTCGGACTTCTCCGGCAACGGCGGCAACGGGGGCAATGGCGGCGGGCTCGGTGCCGAGAAAAAGCACATGATTAGACTCCTTCCTTAAGGGTCGGGGCATCGGATCCCCGCGAATCCGCCGGGGCCACATTCGGGACCGCAGCCTCGGCTTGGGATCAGGGTTTTCGGGCTGCCGTCCGGACGACCACCGGAGGCGGGTCGGACAAACGCCAGGCGAACAGAACGAATGGCTCGCGGTTCTTGCCGCAATCGGGCAGATACGCCTCGCGGACCGCGCCCAGCCGCTCCAACCAACGGTGGGCCTCATGATGATCGGCTATCGAGCGGCATTCGGCCCTGTGGGCAC
>JBAVNO010000057.1:0-14281 GCA_049691095.1 Alphaproteobacteria bacterium
GCGTTCCTGGCCGACCTGGCCGGGAAACTGGTGGCGCGCATGGGCCCGGTGATCGCCGACCTGGACGACCGCGTGGACGAGCTCGAGGACGTGCTGTTGACGGGGCCGAGCCGCGAAATCCGCACCAGGCTCGGCGCCATCCGGCGGCAGGCCATTGCGCTGCGCCGCTACATCGCGCCCCAGCGCGAGGCCATGGCGCAGACGATGATGCTGTCCATTCCCTGGATCGTGCATCCCGAACGCGACCGGCTGCGCGAGGTCGGCGACCGCATCACCCGGTATATCGAGGACCTGGACTCCGTGCGCGACCGGGCGGCCGTCATGCAGGAAGAGGTGGCGGACCGCATCTCGGACCAGATGAACCGGAACATGTATCTGTTGTCCGTCGTCGCCGTGGTGTTCCTGCCCCTCGGGTTCCTGACCGGGCTGCTCGGAATCAACGTCGGCGGAATCCCCGGCAGCAGCGATTCCTGGGCCTTTCTCGTCGTCTGCGGGCTCTTGATCGCGGTCGGCGCCGCGGAGATTCTGTACTTCCGCTACCGCAAATGGTTCTAGCCGCCGGCTAGCCCGAATCCCCGCGCATTCGCCCCGGCTGCACGCGCGCGTCCCCGCTTCTGCGACGGGAGGCACAACTTTAACGGGTGCTTCCAGCCGGAATTAACACATTTTTCATCCTGGCCGGGTTACACCCGGTTTCTATTCTGGGTTGTACTACTCCGTCATCTACGTCTTTCAGTGGAGCACGCCTCATGAGATTCGGTAATCTCGCCGTCGCCAAGTCCGGGCCCGCCAAGGCCGGGCTGGCCCGCGACCTGTTCATCGAAATGGTCGAAAACATGCCGGTCGCGGTCATGACCTGCGATCTGAAGGACTTCCGCATCAACTACGTCAATCGGGCGACGACGGAGAATCTCCGGTCGATCGAGCACATCCTGCCCTGCCGCGCCGACGAGATCGTCGGCCAGTGCATCGACATCTTCCACAAGAACCCGGCGCATCAGCGCCGGCTCCTGTCGGATCCGAGAAACCTTCCCCATCAGGCCAAGATCACCCTCGGGGGCGAGACTCTCGATCTCCTAGTGACCGCGATCCACGATGCCAAGGGCAACTATATCGGCCCGATGGTGACCTGGAAAATCGTCACCAAGGAGCTGAAGCACGAGCAGGACGCCAAGAAACTCGTCAACATGGTCGACGAGATGCCCATCAACGTCATGATGGCCGACCCCGAGACGTTCAAGATCGAATACATCAACAACACCAGCCTCAAGACGCTGCGCCAGATCGAGCACCTGCTCCCCATTCCGGTGGACAAGGTCAAGGGCCAGGTCATCGACATCTTCCACAAGCATCCCGAGCATCAGCGCCGGCTCTTGGCCGACCCCAAGAACCTGCCGCACTCCGCCAAGATCAAGCTGGGCCCGGAAACCCTGGATCTGAGGGTTTCGGCGATCCATGACGAAAAAGGCGTTTACGTCGGGCCGATGGTGACTTGGTCGGTCGCGACCGCCCGCGTCAAGCTCGCCGACGATTTCGAGGCCAATATCGGCACCGTCGTCGGCACGGTCTCGGCCGCGGCCACCGAGCTTCAGGCCAGCGCGGCGTCCATGTCGGGCGTGGCGGACGAGACCCAGAGCCAGGCGCAGACCGTGGCCTCGGCGTCCGAGGAACTTACGACCTCGATCCAGGAGGTCGCGCGCCAGGTCAGCACCTCGGCCGAAATCGCCCGTACCGCGTCGGTGGAGGCGCAGCGCTCGAACGAAATGATCAACGGTCTTGCCGCGGCCGCCCAGAAGATCGGCGACGTGGTCACCATCATTCAAGATATCGCCGCCCAGACCAACCTCCTGGCGCTCAACGCCACCATCGAGGCGGCCCGCGCCGGCGAGGCGGGCAAGGGATTTGCCGTGGTGGCGAGCGAGGTCAAGGCGTTGGCCAACCAGACCACCAAGGCGACCGAAGAGATCAGCCAGCAGGTGGCCGAGATCCAGGGCGCGACGCAATCCGCCGTGGAGGCGATTTCGTCGATCACCAAGGTCATCACCCAGATCAACGAGACGACGACCGCGATCTCGGCGGCGGTGGAGGAGCAGAGCGCCGCCACCGGCGAGGTAGCGAAGACGATTGCCGGCGTCTCGGAGGCCTCGAGCGAGACCGGGCGCGTGGCGACCGACGTGTTGAAGGCCGCGCAGCAGCTCTCCAAGGATTCCGAGTCCCTCAAGACCCGGGTCGATCAGTTCCTGGTCGAGGTTCGCAACCTGTAAGGAAAACGCCACCGCGACACGCAGGACGGTGAAACGCGAACGGCCGGGTCCATGCCCGGCCGTTTTCGCATGCCCGGGTGGGCTCGCGCCGCCGGCGCCCGGTTTGCGAGCGGCATGCTCGATCGGCATGCTTGGGGTGTTCAGGCGGCCGTCGCAGCGCACAGGGCCCCGCTTGGCCGGGTCTTCCACACCGCGGGCGATGACGGGCGATGGGGCGCATGGGACCCGTGCCCGCGCCCGCACCCGCACCCGCGCTCGCGAGTCTCACGTTCCATCAATAGACTAGAAGAACTTGCTCGCGGTGACCGGGAGGACCCGGCGCTAGGCCCAAGCCAAGGCGAGGAGAACCGACCGCTTTGCCCGGTTCATTGGGGGGCTCAGGCCGAGCCGAGCGGGCGGAAGAGCAGGATTTCCGCACCGGAGCGCCGGGAGCGTGCGGACCGGCGCCGTTTGTGTCCGCGCCGAGGCCGGCGTTTGAGCGGAAACGGAACGACGGTACCGTCAAAGACCGGGGCCGCAGGCGCCGCGTTTCCCGCGTCGGACCAATCGGGTACCGGGGAGTCGTCCCAGTACATGGCCATCCCGCCGGTCATCGCGCGGCACATCGCGATCCAGCCCAGGGTGTTGAAGATCACAATTCCGAAGGGATGATCCATGTTGGTGGAAATCTCTACGCTCTCGTGTTAGATTGCCCGCAAAATTGGTGGGGCCTTAAAACGATAACGACGGCGTGCTAACAAGCGCTTAACGGGTCGCCGCTCCGGGCGTCAGAGAACCCGGAATGATTTTCAATCACAAAATTCCTGCGACACGCTCGGCCAGGCGTGGAGCGACAGAGGGGGCGGATGAGACGGTGTATGGGGACGCCGATCTAACGCTATTATTATTGATGGGAGAAACGTTCATGACCACGACCAAGAAAAATCAGCCTTTCGATCCCTTCTCCGCCTTAGCCGACTTGTCGTCGCTACCGATCAGCACCGTGCGCCAGGCCGACGGACTGCTTCGAGCCCAGGCCGAGATCCTGAACGGGATCGAGGCGATGATGAGCGACTGGGTGAAGCGCCGGCGTCAGGGCAACGACGCCGCCATCCAGGCGGTCGAGAAGATGTGCGCCTGCAAGGACGTCAACGACATGCTGGTGGCGTACTGCGACTGGCTGGGAGGCAGCGTTCGCCGCCTGAGCGAGGACACCGCGGCATTGAGCGAGAAATGCGTCTCGTTGGCGGGGCAAGCCATGTCCGCGGGCCAGCTGGCCGCGACCGAGGGTGCGAAGCCCGCCGCCAAGGCCAAGCCGCGTCGGGCCGCCAAGGCGCCGACTCAAGAGAAGCAGCGGGCGCCCGAAAAGGTCGAGAAGATCGAAAAGATCGAGAAGATCGTCAAGACCGGGCACGCGGCCTAAGCGCCGCGTTCACGGGCCGCGCGGCGGCGCGGCTCCGACGGTTGGGTGCGTTGCGCGTAAGGTTTTCGAGCCGAAGCCCGTGGTGGGGGCCAAAGCCTGCGGCGGCGTGCGGTCACGCGGCGGCGTGGCCACGCGATAACGTGCGCGCGCCTGATTCGCTTTCCCGAATTCGCTTCCCTTGAATCCGCTTCTGAATCCGCTTCCGGAATCTTCGCCGCGGAAACTTCCGCGTCAGGCGGCCTCGCCCGCATAGGTGAAGGTGTGGGTGCGCGGGCCCTTGAGGAGATAGCCGGATTCCAGACTCGCGACCTCGAAGCCGGCGGCCTTGAGCAGGGCCACGATGTCGCGATTCAAATTGCAGCCGCCCGAAAACGCGCGCCACGCCGGATTGAGCCGGTCCTGCCACCGGCGCACGCCCGCGTCACGGGCGCATCCGTGCTCGATGAACAGGAACCGGCCGCCGGGCTTCAACACGCGCCGCACCTCGGCCAGCGCCCGATCCACCTGCGGGATCGAGCACAGGGTCCAGGTCGAAACCACCGTGTCGAAACTCGCGTCCTCATAGGGAAGCATTTCGGCGGTGCCGTTCAGGAACTCGACTCGAGGGGCCGCGCACGAGGCAGCATGGCGCGCCATTCCGATCAGGCGCCGCGACGGCTCGACCCCGCACAGCTCGCGCGCCTCGACCGAATAGAAGGGAAGGTTCAGACCCGATCCGATGCCGATCTCCAGAACGCGCCCTTGGGCGCGCGGGACGATTAGCTGGCGCCAGCGCATCGCCTCCTTGTTCTTCATCACCAGATGGATGGCGAAGGGCACCACGTATTCCGAATAGAATCCCATGGCTCGCCTCTTAAAAACGGCTCGACCTTCGCCTCAGCATGACACGGGGACGGGGGCACGTCACCCCGATCGGTCCGTCACAAACGGCTTCTTGCACAGACGCTGCGAAGATCGATCCGCAACGCCTTGACTCTTCAAGCCGGCCGATCGCCGAGTGTCGCGGTTGACGCGGACGGCGCGAACCCCGATTGATAGCCACCGCCCGTTGGGACAGAGCCCACAACGCCGCCGCGCATACCCATGTCCACCGCCCCCGTTCCAGCCACGCCCGGCCCCGTGCCCGGCCTATTCAGCGCCCAGGAACTCCTGGCGCGGGTGCTCTACCGCGACGCCCTCATGCTGGTCATCGACAAGCCGGCGGGAATAGCCGTGCACGCGGGCCCATCCCGCGCGCCTTGCCTGGAAGATTTGTTCGACGCGCTCCGGTTCGGTCTGCCGCGGCCCCCGGCACTGGCCCACCGGCTCGACCGCGACACCAGCGGGTGCCTGGTGCTGGGCCGCCATAGGAAGGCGCTGCGCAAGCTGGGCCGTCTCTTCTCCGCGGGGCGGGTGGAGAAGATCTATTGGGCGATCGTGGACGGCGCACCCTCCGAGCCCGAGGGCCGGATCGAATTGCCGTTGAAGAAGCTCACCGGGAAGCAGGGCTGGCGCATGGAAGTGGACCCGACGGGTCAGGCGGCGGTCACCGACTACCGCGTGCTGGGGAAGAGGGACGGGCTGACCTGGCTCGAGCTTCGACCGCGAACCGGGCGCACCCATCAGGTCCGCGTGCACTGCCGGGCGCTGGGTTGTCCGGTGCTCGGCGATCCGGTCTATGGCGCTCCCGCCCAGGCTGCGCTTTCGCCCGGCCAGCCAGCCGGCACGTTGAACCTCCATGCCCGCGCGGTCTCGGTGCCGCTCTACCCGAAGCGCGAGCCGATCACGGTCACCGCCCCGCCGCCGCCGCACATGCTGGCGATCCTGAAGGCGTGCGGGTACAGGGAGGCCGAGGAGAAAGGCGCGCCGGCGGATTGAAGTCCGCGCCCGATGGAACGGCCTGAATGGAACGGCCTTAGCGAAACAGCGCGAAGTAGATCACGTACAGCCACCCGAGCAGGCCGTGGATGATGGCCCACAGGACGGAGTGGTTGTTGGTGTACGAGATCGCGATGGCCAGCGCCGAGCCGAACCCGACGCCGTACTTCGCCCCCTCGATCCGCAAGGCGTAGGCCCGTTCCCCGTTCATGAGCGCCTCCGCGTTGTGCCCGATGTTCGCGGCCGGTCACGGCGCGAATTGGCACGCAATTCCTGGTCCGGGCTGCCGGAGTCGAACCGGCACGGGCCGAAGCCCAAGGGATTTTAAGTCCCTTGCGTCTACCAGTTCCGCCAAGCCCGGTCGCATCCCCGCGATATGACCCCGCCCGACCGTAGCCGCCGGGCCAGACCTGCGCAAGCGGGCGGAGCCCGGAGGAATAGCGCCATCCAGGGGTCGCGCACGCGGCCCAATCGGGCTAGTTTTGCCTGCAAGCAAAAAAGACTTGGCCTGGCGCGACCGCGGCCGGCACGGCGGCGCAGCCTGGAAAGGCGCAACGGACAAAGCCAGGGCATACGCGTGACCGACCGACCCCCCGTCTTCGACACCGCCTTCGCCGACAAGCTCGACGCGCTGTTCCGCTGGCGGCGCGACGTGCGGCACTTCCGCCCCGATCCGGTGGACCGCGCGCTGCTTTCCGCGCTCATCGACACCGCGTGCCTCGCACCCTCGGTGGGCTACAGCCAGCCGTGGCGGTTCGTGACCGTCGACGACCCCAAGCGCCGCCTGGCCGTGCGCGAGAATTTCCTGGCCTGCAACCGGGAGGCGCTGTCCGATTACGGGGGCGGGCGGGCGAAGCTCTATGCCCGGCTCAAGCTCGAGGGGCTGGACCAGGCCCCGGTGCATCTCGCCTGCTTCGTGGACGAGGCGACCGAAGCGGGCCACGGCCTTGGGCGGCGCACCATGCCCGAGATGCTGGCCTATTCGGCGGTGATGGCGGTGCACACCCTGTGGCTCGCCGCCCGGGCCCACGGCATCGGCATGGGATGGGTCTCGATCCTCGACCCGGCGGAGGCGAGGCGCACGCTGGACGTGCCCGAAACATGGTCGCTGATCGCGTACCTTTGCCTCGGATACCCGGCGAGCGAGGACTCGGCGCCGGAATTGCTGCGCGAGGGCTGGCAGGAGGAGGACGGCGCGGCCCACGCGGTGCTCACGCGCTGAGGCGCGCCCCCGGCGCATCACCCTCGCGCCGGCTCAAACTCACGCATCGGGTTCGGTCACGCGTCGGTATCGACCGGATCGCCCCCCAGCTCGACGATGAGGCGGCGGATTTCCGCCTCGGCCTGCTCCAGCGCCGGCTGGTCTCTCCCCCGCACCACCAGGCTGACCCCGAACCGCCCGTGGCGGAAATAGGGGTAGCTGCCGATCTCCGTGTTCGGATTGTGCGCCTGGATCGCCCGCAGCCCCGCCGCCACCATGCCTTCGGGCAACAGGCAGGAGACGGCGCGGGCCATGATCGGCGGACCGCCGGAAAGGCGCCCCTTCAGCCCGTCGAACATCGCCTGCATGATGGCGGGAACGCCGGCCAGCACGAACACGTTGCCGATGATGAACCCCGGCGACTGACTCACGGGGTTGTCGA
Source organism: Alphaproteobacteria bacterium (assembly GCA_049691095.1). Classification (GTDB taxonomy): domain Bacteria; phylum Pseudomonadota; class Alphaproteobacteria; order DATDPM01; family DATDPM01; genus JBAVNO01. The sequence goes on from JBAVNO010000057.1 coordinate 7,167, forward strand.
TGAGCGTGGCCCCTTCCGGCAGGTCCGCCATGGAGAGCCGCGCCGCGTTCAAATCGGAGGGCTTGTATTGGCGCTTCAGCCGCTCGACCGCGCCCGCGTGCCGGATCACCTTGAGGCCGAAGGCTGTGGCGATGGAGCGCCCGGTGATGTCGTCGTGGGTGGGGCCGATGCCCCCCGTCACGAACACGTAGTCGTAGGCCCCGCGGCAGGCGTTCACCGCCGCCGCGATCGCATCCTCCACATCGCCCACCACCCGCGCCTCCATCACCCGGATGCCGAGAGGCGTGAGGCCGCGCGCGATGTAATTGAGGTTCGCGTCCTGGGTGCGGCCCGAGAGAATCTCGTTGCCGACGAGGACGACCGCGGCGGTCTTTCCGGAGCCTTGGGTATCGGGGCCGGGCGTTACGGGACCAATGTTATCGGGGTCGGTATTCGGCATCGTGGGTTGCGGCGGAGGCTTTCGTTCATCGAGCGGTCGATGGGGGCGCGAATCGTAGCCCGGACGCGGGCCAGGGGAAAGCTTGGGATGTTGCACGGGCACGACGCGCGCCGTTAGGGTGCGGTCATGATCTTTCCCACGAACCTCGTGCCTGCCCGGCTCATTCGCCGGTACAAGCGCTTCCTGTGCGACGTCGCGCTTCCCGACGGCGGCGAGCTGACCGTTCATTGCCCCAATCCAGGCTCGATGATGGGCCTCTCGGAAGAGGGCACGGAGGTGTTCCTCTCCCGCTCCGACAACCCGGGCCGCAAGCTTTCCCACACGCTGGAGCTGGTCCGCGCGGCGCGGACGCTCGTCGGCGTCAACACGGGGCGCACCAACGCCATCGCCGCCGAGGCCATCGCCGCCGGATCGGTGCCCGAGCTCGCGGGCTATGCCGGGATGCGGCGCGAGGTGGCCTATGGCCAGGCCTCGCGCGTCGACCTGGTGCTCGAGGGGGGATCCGGGGAGGCGCCGTTGCCGGGACAAGGCTCGCTCCCCACATGTTATGTCGAGGTCAAGAACGTGACCCTGGCCCGAAGCTCGGGCAAAGGAACTCGGGCCCTGTTCCCCGACGCGGCGACCAAGCGCGGCGCCAAGCACCTGCGGGAGCTGGCGGTCCTGGCGGCCCAGGGGACGCGGGCGGTCATGTTCTATGTGGTGCAGCGCGAAGACTGCGGAGATTTCGCGCTGGCCGGCGACATCGACCCCGCGTACGCAAGGGCGTTCCGGGAGGCGCGGGCGGCAGGCGTCGAGGCGATATGCTATGCTTGCAAAGTCGGCGTGGAGGCCATTGAATTGGACCGGCCCCTGCCCGTTCGTGAATGAAAACCTCGGATTCGGCCCGGTCTTCGCATGGGCCGGCACGCGTCTAGGCGCGGGAACAGAATGAAGCGCATGAACCTGATCGGACTGACAGACGACACCACGGCCCCCGGCATCAAACTCCACGGGCCGGAGGATGTCGAGGGCATGCGCCGCGCCGGACGGCTGGGGGCCGAGGTGCTCGATTTCATCACGCCCTATGTCGTCCCCGGCGTTTCGACGGAAGAGTTGGACCGCCTCTGCCACGAATTCATCGTGGACCACGGCGCGGTGGCGGCGCCCCTCAACTACCGGGGTTTCCCGAAGTCCATCTGCACGTCGGTGAACCACGTGGTGTGCCACGGGATTCCGGGGCCGAAACGGCTGCAGGATGGCGACATCGTCAACATCGACATCACCGTGATCCTGGACGGATGGCACGGCGACACCAGCCGCATGTTCTACGCCGGCGAGGTGGGCGTGAAGCAGCGCCGCCTGGTGGAGGTGACCTACGAGGCGATGATGCGGGGGATTGCGGTGGTGCGGCCCGGCGCCACGACCGGAGACATCGGGTACGCGATCCAAAGCTTCGTCGAGTCCCACCGCTTCTCCGTGGTGCGCGATTTCTGCGGCCACGGCATCGGGCGCGTCTTCCACGATCAGCCCAGCATCCTGCATTTCGGCGAGCCCGGCACCGGCGATACGCTGCGGCCCGGCATGTTCTTCACCATCGAGCCGATGATCAATGCCGGCCGCTACGAGGTGAAGGTCCTGGAGGACGGCTGGACGGCCGTGACCCGCGACCGCTCGCTTTCGGCGCAGTTCGAGCACACGGTGGCGGTCACGGAAGACGGCCATGAGATTTTCACGATCTCGCCCGCCGGGTTCCATCTTCCGCCCTACGGCAATGGCGGCCCCTGACGGCGACGGACGCCGGCGGCGTAAGCCCGGCTCACTCGGAAGCGGACGCCCGGCGGGGCCGCAGGCCACGGCTGACAAGCCCCATTACGCCGGCCACCGGCAGCGGCTGAGGAAACGGTTCATGGAAGCAGGCGGCGGGGCGCTTCCCGATTACGAGCTCTTGGAGCTGCTGCTGTTCCAGAGCATCCCGCGGCGCGACGTCAAGCCGCTCGCCAAGCAGCTCATCGGGCGTTTCGGCAGCTTCGCGGCCGTGCTCGGCGCGGAAGCCCAGGCACTGGCGGAGATTCCCGAAGTCACGTCCCAGACCATCGTGCACCTGAAGGCCGTGCGCGAGGCCGGGCTTCGGCTCGCCCGCGCCGAGGCCATGGCGGCCCCGGTCATCGGCTCGTGGGACAAGCTCATGGATTACTGCCGCGCGCAAATGGCCCATGAAACCGTCGAGCAGTTCCGCCTCCTCTTCCTCGACCGCAAGAACCGACTCATCGCCGACGAGACGCATCAGAAGGGCACCGTCGATCACACGCCCGTCTATCCCCGCGAGGTCGTGCGCCGGGCCCTCGAGTTGCGGGCGTCGGCCATCATCATGGTGCATAACCATCCGAGCGGGGACCCGACGCCCTCGAAGGGCGACATCGAGATGACGCACGAGGTGCGCGACGCCTGCGAGAAGCTGGGCATCCAGCTCCACGATCATCTGGTGATCGCCAAGACCGGCCACGCCAGCTTCAAGAGCCTGGGGCTTCTGTAACCCGATCAAAGTTCTTGGTTGCGGAGGAGGAGCACGCCGCGCGCGTTTGCCGCCCAATTCCGTTTCGTCAGGAGCGAATTGGAATTGCGCCGGAGGGCGGCGCGAGACGCCCCGGGATCCCTAAACCCCCAGGAACCGGTTCATCGGAAATTTGAACGTGTCCTCGTGGCACTTGAGCGCATTCAATATGCCGACTCCGGAGAACCGCCGAACGTCATACTGACACAGCGCCACCACGGGAAACCGATGGGCGAGCGAATGGTTGTAGCGCAGCTCGAATTCGGTCAGATCCTCGAGGTTCATGCCCTTATCCAGGAACCAGGCCTTGTCGCACACGGACCGCAGCGAGCGGTTGCCGGACCGCGTTGCCGCCACGAACGCCCGCTCCAGCGCTTCGTAGGTTGCGCGGGCCGATTCCATGCCGCCGGAAAGAAACAGCTGGCCGCTGTCGATGGCCGCCTTCAGGCCGTCGTGAGCGTTGCCGAGCTCGGCCAGAACGTGGTCGCGCGTTCCCGCCGAACCGAACAGGAAGCACGCGTCCCCGTTGCGCAACCCCTCGGCGAGGAACGGGACCGCCAGCTTCACCCGACCGAGATCGGACTCGTAGAACGAGCACAGATGGGTGCCGTAATTGATGTTCATGCCCTCGAGGTGAACCTGATTGACCTTGGTGTTGGCCGACTCGGGCGACGGCATCGCGGGCCCGCATTGGCGGACCAGGAAGGCATTGAGGTCCTCGCGGCGGAAGCGCCGCTCCCGCTTGGGCCCGATCCGAAGGCAGGCGAGCCTTCCGGAGTCGGTCCACCGGCGCAGCGAGACCTCGCTCACGTTCAAAAGCGCGGCGGCCTGCTTGATGTTGAGTAGTTCTGTCCCGTCTGAAGCCACCGCATGGGCCTTCGCCGTCCTAGACATCGGGCTCGGTCCTCCTAGTCACTGATTATCAAGGATCATCACAACCAAGGCTTACTAAAATGACTCCCGGCTCGTCCGGATTCGCCTGGCCTTGCCTCGCACCCGAAACGGCGAGGGGGAAGCCGATCGAGCCCCGAACCCTGTCTTCAATCCTGATATACCCTATTCCCAGATGCGTGCAAACACACATTGCTCTCAGCAAGCGTGTAACATGATGGTCTGTCAGGGAAATTGCCGCTAGCCCGGGACATCGGTCGGCCCGGTTGGGCGCCGTCATAAAAATTTCAAATTGATCAAATGCTTGGCCGTTGCCAGCGGCCGCCCGTCGGGCGTTTCGCCCGCGGCTTCGGTCACCCACGCCATTCCGAGCCGACCGGGAGTACGGCAAAAGTTCTTTGATGTTCTTTTCTACTCATTAGCATATGAAAGCGAGAGAGATGACCGTCTATGAGCTAGTTTATCTTTTCCAGGATCATCCGAGCTCGCGGTCCTTCGTCACGCATCGGCGGTACGGTCCGACGCCTGTGCGACCGGCCCAGCGAGGCGCCTCCACCGGGGTGGGTCAGGCGCAGGCTCCGCGAAGCGGCTGGCACGTTGCCGGCCGGGAGCCGCGATCGAGCGTGGCCGCCTCGGATTCCGGCAGTCGGAACCGGCGATCAGGTCAGAAGGATGCGCGGACGAGGAAGAAGACGCGCGGATCTTGATCGCCGTTGGCGAACACCGGCCGCGTCAAAGGCTTCGCCACCTCGAGCGATGCGAAAACGCCGTGGATGAACTGGCCGCGGACCCCGAGCCCAGCCGAGGCCAGGGTCTGGGTCTGCTCGGTGCCGCCCGCGACCACGGCGCCGAAATCGTAGTACGCGTAGAACTGGTATTGGGCCAGGACGAAGTCCGGGATCGTGCCGTCGTATTGGAGCTCGACCGCGCCCGCGGCTCCGCTCTTTCCCGCGATCTCCGCCGGATCGTATGCGCGGCCGAACCGGTCGCCGCCGATACCGATCTCTTCCGAGGCGAGCAGCGTATTGAATCCCTTTTGTCCCGTGGCGGTGACCAGAAGGCCCCATCGCTCGAACAACCTCTGATACCGCGAGAGGTCGAGGGTGAGCTTGGTGAACCAGTCGCTGGCCCCGGCGCGCGAGAGCTTGAGCGAATCCGGGTCCGAGGCTCCCAGGATGCCGAGGCCCTGACTCAATTCCATGGCGATGAAGTCGCGCCCGCCCAGCCCGTCCTCGAATGAAACCGTGGACCCGGCACGCAATGCCCGTACGCGGTCCGACGCGTTCTCGAATCCCAGTTGCTTGCTGCGCGTGTCGCGGTAGCTGAAACGGCCGCTCACGTAGAGGTCGAACTTGCGCGACCGGATCAGCGGATGCGCCACCTGAAGGTCGAAGCGCTTGCTGCGGGAGTTGATGTCGAGCGGCGTCAGGGTGAAACCAGGCGACGACTGGCTGTAGCTGCCGGAAAGCGTGGCCGTCGTGCCTTCGGAATCCAACGGTTCCGTATGCGAGAGGTTGATGAAGACCAGTTCCGAAGGATCGGAGGTGGTGACGAAACGGACGCTGGTGTTCTCGTAGAGCCCGAAGACCGAATTGAAGTTCGCCCCGGCCCAGAGTTGCACCGGTCCGACGAACCTGGTGCCTCGGTCGTCGATTTGCCCGAAGCCCGCGATCTCGACGTGTGAAAGACCGACGATCAACTTGTACTCGCCGATCTCGGCGTTGACCCGCTCCAGGAGCGGACGGACCGAGACGCCCGGCAGATCCTCGATCAGCAGCAGATACCGTTCGAGACTGGCGACGGTCGTCGGGCGCTCGGCGGAGATCTTCTTGCCGTAGCTTTCGAGCAGGCTGGTGCTTCCCTTGACCTCGCCCTCGAACGCGATTCTGCCGATGTAGCCCTCGATGACCTTGATCCGGACCGTTCCGCCCGATGGCTCCTGGGACGGCACGACGGCGTAGGACAAAGCATAGCCGTCGGCCTGATACAGGTCGGAAATCTTCTTGGCGACGGGTTCGAGATCCGCGAGCCGCACCTCTTTGGTCAAAAGATCGCGGTACAGCGGGGTGAAGGCGTCCGGGCCGTAGACCGTGGCGCCCTCGACCACGACGCGGGTGAGGACGAAAGTTTGCTTCGAGAGCGGTGTCACCCGCTCGGGGGCCGCCGGGCGCGCGAGCTCGGGCGGCGCCTCCTCGCGCACGCGCGGACGAACCTCGAACTGTTTCTCGATTTGTGCCGGATCGACGGACGTGGGCACCTGCTGCGCCGCCGTGGGAACCGCCGCGAGTGCGATCAGCGCCCCCGCAACGGCCGCCGCCAGGCATTCCCGACGCACGCCTGAGAGTCCGGCGCCCACAAGCCTGCCGGCCCGCCGCGGGTCGGCCGCTAAGCGGCTCTTGTCCGCCCTGATCCCCCGTCGCGCTACGGCTCGTTCCCCCTCAACCACAGGCCCGTTCGTTCCCCCGGATTCCCGACAACTTGGTTAACGGTTACCAGAGTCTGACCAAATTATTAACGTTTCGCAAACGTTAACGTTCGCGCCTGGCAGGCGGGCCGCTGGCGACGGCCATGGCTACTGCGGCCCCATGTCCCGCGCACGTCTAGGAAAAATACAGGCGAGGAGAATTATAATAAAAATTGATATAAATAAGTCAAAAACGATATTTTTATTATATACGTTTTCTATTCAACTTATATTCGATAGGTTTTGACTTTAACTATGTTAAGGCAATAAAAACAGCTCCTAGGTTTGATTTTGTCACATTAACATTAATTCCGGTCATGTCGCCGGATAACTGTTCCAGAATGTGGGGAACGCCATGCATACGTTCGGTTGGCTGAGCTTCTTTGAACGGGTTGGCGCCGGGTTCGGCACCATCGGTCCGGAAACCGATGCCGGGCGGTCGCGGGTTTCGCGCCTGCCGTGGGCGGCGCTGCTCCTCGCGTGCGCGGCCCTGGTGTCGTGCAGCGGCAGTTGGCCCGCGGCGGCTGCCGAGGCCCTGGCCGTCTGGCAGGCGACCGCAGTTACCGGCGCCGTGCAAATGCGTGCCGAACCGAGCCAGCCTTGGCGCCCCCTCGCCGAGGGCGAGAGCGTGGGCGCAGGCTCCGAGATCCAGACCGGGGCCGACGGCCACGCGGTTCTGACCCATCAGACCACGACCATGACGGCGGCGCCGAACAGCGCGTTCGCCCTGCCCCAGACCGAGGGCTCGGGACTCGCCTACCGGATCATCCAGTCGGTGGGCACCGTCATCT